>JAISRU010000131.1 GCA_031273515.1 Bacteroidales bacterium
ATTATCGCAAAGACATACTGATCAAATTGTCTGTCGACAAGCAACTGCGGGACAACAAATCATTTATCGTCGAACAGATACGAAATCTTTCTCGCAATCCTGTCTGCAAGAGCATCTTCGTCCACGTAGACGTCGATCCCTACGGGTAATTGAAAATTGAAAATTGAAAATGGCGCGAAGCGACGAGGGAAAAAGTTACACAGAGAACACAGAGCTCAGGACAATCTTCGCCCGCAGGCTAATTTTCAATTTTCAATTTTCAATTTTCAATTATTTATGCTATCTTTGCAGTCCAAATAGAATTTATATTAGAAATGGGAAGAGCATTTGAATACAGGAAAGCACGTAAGTTTAAACGCTGGGGCAATATGGCGCGTGTTTTCACCCGTTTGGGGAAGGAAATAACAATGGCAGCCAAAGCCGGAGGAGGCGATCCAACAACAAATCCCCGTCTGCGACTGCTGATACAGAATGCAAGATCGGAAAATATGCCGAAAGAAAATGTCGAACGCGCTATCAAACGAGCTTTCGAAAAAGACATTTCCGATTATAAAGAGGTGGTCTATGAAGGTTACGCTCCTTATGGAATAGCTATTGTGATTGAAACGGCAACGGATAATCCGCAACGGACTGTCGCCAATATCCGTTCTTATTTAAACAAATACAACGGTTCTTTGGGGACGCAGGGCATGTTGGACTTTATGTTCGACCGAAAATGCAGTTTCAAAATAGCGGCAAAACAAGACATGGATATGGAGTCGCTCGAACTTGCTTTGATCGATTTTGGGGTGGAAGAAGTCTTTGAAGAAGAAGGTGAAGTTATCATCTTTGCCGAATTTCACAGTTTTGGTCCCATCCAGAAATATCTGGAAGAAAACAGTTTCGAGATTAAATCGTTTCAGTTTGAACGCATTCCCAACGATACAAAAGAAATATCGGATACGGAACGGGAAAGCGTGGAAAAACTGATCGAAAGGATAGAAGAAGACGACGATGTTACCAATGTATTTCACAATATGAAGTGAGGAAATGAATATCAAACTGAAAATCCCCGGAATAATTGCGGGAAGAAAAGCAATGTCGATTGTTTTGTTCGTCTTGTTTTCGGTTGTTGTTTTGCGATTGCAGGCACAGACAAACAGACAATGGGAAAATCATGCGCTTCCCGTCCCCTACGACAACGGGACTTATATCTATGGAATTGATTTTGACAAGTTCGGGAATGCGTGGATGGCAACCGACGCAATCGGCGCAGGCGCATGGAAATATGATAAACAGACATGGACTAAATTTGCAGCGCTTCCGCATGATCATGACGATGACGACGACGACGATCATCTCAATTCGATTGCAGCAGATCATAATTCTATTGTAACGATTGACGATTTCGGAAATATTTGGTTTGGGTCGAACGGTCATGGCGTTTCAAAGCTGATGGATACGCTCTGGAGAACCTACAATACTTCCAACGGACTTTCTCATGGAATGATACGGGATATTCTTACTATTAAAGATACGGTCTGGATGGCGACAATGAATGGACTCAACCGTTTAACCGACGATACCGTTTGTACAGTCTACCGTAAACAGGACGGACTTGCCGATTCGAGTGTTACGTGTTTGGCGGTTGATTTATCGGGCATGTTATGGGTTGGCACAAGCAGAGGATTATCGAAATTTGACGGTATTTCGTCATGGCGCACTTATTATCCGTTATCGGGGACGATAAGCAACAATTATATAGACGCTATCGCCATCGACAGAGAGGGAAATATATGGATAGCAATCTATCGGTCGGGAATATGGATGTATGATGGGACAACATGGACAAAGAAGTACGATCATATTTATATCAACACAATCACTTTCGACAAAGACGGACATTTATGGGCGAGCAGTACCGAAAGAGGATTGGACGTTGGAGGCGTTTTTGAATTTGACGGCAACGTATGGACGCATTATACGCAGGAAGACGGACTGTTTGACAACCGAGTTGCTTCTATTGCGGTAGATATGGACGGAAATATCTGGATTGGTTGTTACGGAGGATTAAGTATTCTCTCTTATACTTCCGGCGGGGTTCGTATGTGGGACAGGAAACAGGAAGAAGGTATCATCCGACTTTATCCCAATCCTGCGGACGCCCAATTCACGCTGACGCATGTTGCCGGTGCGGAAATTCATCTCTGTACGACTTCAGGACAAACAATAAGAAAGGTTTCCGCTACGGATGAAAACATGGTAATAGATGCAGGAAGTTTACCACAAGGCGTCTATTTGCTCAAAATAATAAAAAATAATACGGAAATCATTCGGAAAATACAGGTTCTGCACTGAGGGAGGGTTCTGTCATTTTCGTTTTTTTGTTTATAACTCCCTCTGACTGTATAAGAACGCTCAACAAAATGTCATCGGCAGGATTTGTACAAAAAATTGTATCTTTGCATTTCAATTTGTGTGTCTTATGGTATTGGGATATTATTTTTCATCGTTGTTTATAATAAGTATAGTTATTGTACTTTATGGCTTCTATTACGTTGTGTCGTACACAAAAATACAAAACCTGATTTATCGGATTGTTGGCAATCGTGGTAACAGATCGGTCTTTCATGCTGTATTTTTTCGTTTGTCGGGATTTGTTTTATTTGGTCTTGTCAGCGCTTTGATTTTCAAATCCTGTGGAGCAGAGTTTGATTTTTTATCGCTTCCTGCATATTATTTGACGGAAATCATACTTTGGAGTTTCTTTTTATCCATGTTTTTTATCGTTGTGGCATATATAAACGCAAGTAACAGTCTACCGGGACATTATCCTCAGTTCAAAATAGCAAGATGGACGTTGTTTTATAAAATATTGACCTATACAACATGGATATTGTATTTATTGGGGTACGAATTTATGTTCAGGGGTATACTGCTTTTCGGGATTGTGGAAGAAATGGGTTATTATCCGACCATCATATTCAATGTCTTATTCTATGCATTTGTACATATTCCCAAGGGCAGGAAGGAGGTCTTGGGATGTTTGTTACTGGGACCTGTTCTTTGTGTTCTTGCGCTAAAGACGGGTTCGATTATTATCCCTGTTGTGGTTCATATCGCCTTATGTCTTGCTAACGAATACTTCTCCATTCGAGCAGAAATACTGAATCGGAAAAGAATATTGTCTTGAATAATTGAAAATTGCAATTTGCAAATTGAAAATGACCATACGAATGAATAAAGAACATAAAAATAATGCGGGTGCATTTCAAATTGTCGCAAGCGTAAAAAATCCAGCAGGGATGGCATTTTATTAACCGTAGCCACAATTCTGTCCCGTTAGGGACAAAATATTGGTAGAAAACATCACAACATTT
>JAISRU010000133.1 GCA_031273515.1 Bacteroidales bacterium
CAGAAAAAGAAAATAAAACCAACAAGGCAATGATTAATAACTGTTTATTTTTCATCCTTTTCTCCTTTCTTTAGAATACGTAAACAATCGTAAATAAAAGCATTGTTCAAACTTTTCGCACAATGCACTTTTTCGGTAATTTGTGTCCGGGCAAATTCGGATTTCCCTGTATTGACATTGAGTACAATCATGGATGTTCTGGAACTGTGACGCGGAAAAAACAGTCTGGTAATCTGTAGGGGAGCTGTATAGCAGCAAAATGCCGACAAAACAATATCCTGAATTTTGCTATAGGTTACACGGTTTTCGTTATTCATACTGGTATAAGTCAGAACAACATATTTTGCCTGAGAAGAAAAACCTTTCATGTCAACATTATAATAGGGAACAATGCCTTCCGAAACACCGGCAATGTATTCTATCAACTGATAAAGAAGACAATACGTATTGTATTGTTCTGTGGTAAACTGGGTGTTGTCAATCAGGAAAAAAGACAGTTTCAGACGTTTGGCGCTTTGTTCCATTGTCTTTTTGACAGATGTACTGCCCCTGTGACTCTTTTTTTCGATGTAGTCTCTTTTTCTGTTATAATAAGCGTAAAACGGAGAGAAAAAGACCATCTCTTCTTCCACGATACTGACATTTTTGTTTTGGGCAAGCAATGCAAGTACGCTTTCGTCTTCGACTTCATTGCGAGATTGCTGAAAAAAAGTCGTAAAGGAGGTATCTACCTTGAGGTCTGCCAACATATAATTGACCGTCTTAAATTTAATGGAGGGTTTGACTTTGGCAGGAGCGGCAAGTTTTATTCTGTCGTATTTATTGCCTGACTGTACTTCCTGTTGTGGTTCGGGTTCGGAAATGGAATCAATGGGAGTTCCCATGGGATAGTCGCAAAAATCATTGAGTCCGAATTTAAGTTCTCCTGTCAGAATGCCGACAATATCCTTGCAGATATTACTCAGAAACGGGTCGTCGGGATTGTCCTGTCGGACTTTCCACATCATTCTTAATGCCAATGCAGTAACTTCCTGTCGGGTGATTTCATGGAAAAAGTAAAAAACAGCATGTTGTTCTCCTTCGATTTCCGACATTTTAGGCATTATATCTCTCAAAGAGCCTGCCATCTTGTGTTTGCTGATTCCGTAAACCGCTATCGCCATGGCTTTTTGCAGAAACGACTGTTCGACATTGGTCTTTGGAGTAGCACTCATGATCCATGCGTTGTAAAATGCTTCGATGAAACGATGTTGCACTAACCATTGATTGATACATTCTATACGCGCCCTGTTTTGAATATCGGCAAACAAGGCTTCATCCTGTATAAAAAGACTGCGTCCGGAAGTATCCTTTCGTGCAGAAACAGCATTTGCCGCAAGACGACGTTTGGCAATGTTGGGATGAGTTGCCAAAGTATCCACATAATCATCACGATTAGAAACAGGATTTGTGTTTTGCAGGAAATACTTGTCGGGAAACTGATAATAGTTGTTTTCAAACACGTTGCGGTCGAAAGCAATGTTGTCGAATGGCAGATTACCGTACTGCAGCACATCAAATGCTCCGTCAAATGCTCCATAGCTGTACTTTGAAGCGGCAAAAAAACGATCAATTCCCTTGATATCCGCTTCACTTTCCTGCTCCCGTGAATGGGCATGACGCTGAAGATAACTCTCCATGCTTTTTTTTGCATCATCCTTGATCGAACTGTGTTTGAGTACAAAGTGTATCAGTTCATGTGAAAGCACAAAAGCCAGTTCCGCTTCGTTAGTTACCTGCGCTATCAATCCGATATGAACCAGAATAATGCCTTCAGGCGATACAGACGCATTGACAGTGGGCGATTTGACCACTAAAATTGTCAGTTGGTCTTTAAGTTGTGGCTCATTGACTAACAGATTATCCAAAATCGTTTCCAAATAACGATTAACAGACGAACCGTAAACAAGTTTTCCCTTTTGGCAAAGATATTTCAGATAACCGTCGTTTGAATGTTTAAGTTGATCTGCCATTGCCGGAGGCATTTCTCCTTCTGAATACAATTCCAACGTCTGAGAAATCCCCTCTTGAGGACAGATAAAGCCGCAACAAGTCCACAAAACAAGCAGCGTGATAATTATTTTCCGCATAAATAGTTTTTTTTGTTAATTCTATTTCAAATATTTACTTTCTTTATACTTTATAGCAACGCTTTTCTTGAAAGAAGCGTCTGCCTTGTTTAGTCACTCAGGCAAATATTACTGCTATGTTAATCTAATCTTCTGACTATTGAATAGGGATAGTTAAAAAATTAAATTCGTAAGCTCCTTTATTTCCTCTCATAAAAAGTGTATTTGATGATTCGATAAAAGAAAATTCTCCCGGACGGGGAGTGATTCCTGTCTGTTTTGCATCATAGATTTCTTTTTGGCTGTTTTCCCCCTGTGCATTGAATGAATATTGTATCATTTTGGTGTTTTTGAAAACAGGCAGAGACATCACCTGTGAATAATCCATCAGATTGTAATACACATGTATATTATCCTGCTCATCGGTTATAAGAGCATGGTCGCCCAATGCTGCTATCATTCCTGCATTCGTTCCCCGTGCGATTTGTTTCACCCAGTTCAGAGAAGCATTCCCGTTGAAGCAGGCAATCATAATATTGCTGAAATCAGGCAAACTGTCATATTCTTCCCTTTGAAGGTTATTGATAAGAGTAAAATATCTTTTTCGGGCATCCATTATGAATGTTCCATTATTTAAAAAACGAATATCGAATAACCGATAAGCGTAATTTTCAAAATGCCCCCCTTCATTCAGTCTTTGTTCTAATCTATTGCGAGCTGAGGCATCCAATCCTTCTGTGAAATAATCAATATCAAATTCTGTAATGAATACTTCTTCAGGGCTTTCGGTTGCAAAATTAATTTTAGCGGAAAACAATCCTAATACATTATAGAGGTCTACATTAGAGTAAGTTCCTGCACAAACTGCTTCGGAACGACTATTAAAACCCATACGTATATCCATAGGATATTTAATGTCGGGCAAGTCAATTGAAACAGGAACAGGCGAGCGACCTTCAGCATAAAGTATTATACAGGCTTCCGATTTTGCTGCTTTTTTGCCTTCTGGTTCTTTGCTGTCGGTTTTGCCTGCCACATATACATTCCCCGCGTTATCAACGGCAAACTGACAGATGAGAAAATCTGAAGAGATGCCTGTTTTCATAGACTCTTCTCTCCATACTTCTTTCAATTGGTCATTCAGCACAATAAATCCGGGATTTATAATTTGAGACTCTTTAACTGTTGTTTTGCCGAAAAGATGCGTTGTTGATCCATATTGTGCTATCTGATAATTGAACAAAATTTTTGATGAATCGGGAGAAAAACATACATCAAGGCGAACAGGTGTATTGATCAGTTCTTCGGAAGAACTGATCTCGAACAACCTGCGAAAATCAGGGCGTATTGTCATTGTGTTTTTATCAACCGTCTGCACCTGCAAAATATGCATGTTCCTTTTTTTATCCTGTACAAGCGAAAAGAAATATATCTCCCCCCTGATCATTAATGCAAATCGAATAGTCATTTTTCCAACAGGGGTCTTTAATTTATACTCTGCTGACGTAACCGTCATTGTTTTAAGATTGTACTTGAGCAACTTGTTTATCAGGATAGAATGTCCGTACACATTTTGTCCGTCATTACCAATGATAGCTTTGCTGACACTTGCCTTCCATGGAGCAATCACACTGAAAGAACTAACCTTAGGCTCTGACCCGGATCTGATATCTGAGTTTTGCCCGCAAACTGTTACTGTGCTTGTAAAAAAGAAAAATGCGGCGAAAATAAATGCTGATTTCATCATACTATTAGTGATTTGATGTTTACATTAAATTGATGATATATCCGATACAAATCAATTCTCTTTATTTAATGGGGATAGCCAGAAATCCAAATTCGCCACCCAATCCTTTATTGGCGGTAATAAAGAGCGTACCTGAAGCCTCAATGAAAGAATATTCTCCCGGACGGGGAACAATTTTCGTGGTTTTTGCATTACAGAGTTCTTTCCATCTACTTTCTCCCTGTGCGTTTAAGGAATACTGGATTGTCTGGGTATTCTTTATAATGGGTATACCCATTAGCGGAGAATAATCCATCAGATTATAAATCAGATGCAAGTTATCCTGACTGTCGTTTACAAGGGCATAGTCGCCCCATACCGACATTTGTCCTGTCTTCGTTTCCCGTGCCGTCTGACTTAACCAGTTCAGGGAAGCATTCTCTTTAAAATTGGCTACCATGATATTACCGAAAATATAGATCGTGCTTGTTAATCCTTTTGGATCACGGATGGTAATAGAATAACTTTTCCCTGCATCTAAGATGAAAGTCCCGTTGTTCAAAAAGCGAATAAAGGATAAATTATATCCGTAACTCTCAAAATCGTCTCCTTTTTTCACCTTTCTTTCTAAGGATTTGACGTCCGATGCATCCAATCCTTTTGATAGATAAGTCATATCAAACTCGGTAATATATACTTCTTCAGGATTTTCGGTTGCGAAATCAATTTTAGAGGAAAACAATCCCAGTACATTATTCATGCCTGAGTGAGAATAAGTTCCTGCGCAAACCACTTCCGAACGACTGTTAATTCCTATCCGTATGTCTACAGGATATTTGACGTCGGGCAAGGCGATCTTAACCGGAACGGGAGAAGGATTTCCTTCGGAAAGACGTATTATATATGCTTCCGGTTTACCGGTATTTTTACCTTTCTTTTCATCAACGGTTGCGCCTGCCATATACATATTTCCTGCGTTATCAACTGCAAACTGATCAATCATGAAATCATGGGATAAGCCTGTTTTGATAGATTCTTCTCTCCAGACCTCTTCAAACTGATCGTCAAACACCATAAATCCAGAACCTTTGACTTTGGTTTTCGTTCCCGCTTTTATTCCAAAGATGTAAGTTGTTTTGGATGTTACAAACTGATAATGTACCAACATCTTTGATGAATCGGGAGACAAACATACCTTAAGACTGACAGGCGTCTTGGCTGCGTCTTTCGGATAAGTAAACTCGGACACTTTACGCGGATTAGCGTTTACGATCATTGTGTTTTTATTGACCGTATGCACTTGCAGAATATAGCTGTTCGTTTTTTTGTTCTGCACAAGCGAAAAGAGAGATATCTCTCCTTTGATCATTAAGGCAAATTCCAAAACAATTGTTCCTGCAGAAGATTTTAGTTTATATTCTACCGACGTAGCTTTCATTGTTTTGAGGTTGTACTTAACTAACCTGTTTAACGGGTCGGAATGAGCATACACATTTTGTCCGTCATTGCCCAGAACAGATTTCCATTCCAGGATTGTTTTGGTTGCTCCGACCTTAGCATCTGTTCCATACTTGACGCTTGAATTTTGTCCGTAGACTGTAGTTGCGCTTACAAAAAAGAAAAGCGCTGTGAAAATAAATACTGATTTCTTCATACTATTAGTAATTTTAAATGTACATTAATTAATTGATAATCCGATTTGTTCGGCACAGCATCCCGCCATACCGGACTTTGATAATTTCGACTACAAAAGTAAATAAAAAATCAATACGAAATCACTTTTCTATCATTTTTTTTATTTGTCTACTAATAATCACGGTTCAGACAATGTTGTCCAAATAGCATGACGAAACAGTCCCCGTGCCGTCCAAAAACTTTCTTAGGGGAAAGTTTGAACTTTCTTAGGGAAAAGTTTTCACGAGATGCGCATAAAGTTTTCACACACTACAATGATTGACATGATTGCCTGCGGATGAAGAAATCATTCCACAGAGTTCCACAAAGAAGACACAGAGATACACAGCGTTTTTTCTCGTTTTCTGTGCCTTCTCTGTGTTCTCTGTGTTCTCTGTGTAACCTTTTTATCTTCCTGAATTGGCTACGCCTTCCTCCTTGCGGTTCGGCATAGTCAAACAAGTTTGCCTCTGCTCTCGCTCGCTGCGTCGGTTGCCGCACTCCGCTGCGCTATGTTACTAATGACGGCGTGGCTATTTACGTCCGAATGTCATTAATCATTAACCATTAATTTAATCAGATAAATCACAGTTCAAGACAATGGAAGTTAACAGGTTAAGAACTGCATGATATCGATACCATTGGCATAATTGTTGAGTTTCGGATGCTGAGATTCACCCAAAGGAGAAACCAAAGGATGTACAAGTGCATTACTTACTATACACTGTATATTTTCCTGTCGAAATAAAATGCTGTCGACAAGTTGTTTGACCGTATCGTAATACTGATAATGAATAACGCCTACAGGAGAATTTAAAGCGGTCTCTTCCTTAAAGATGCAAATTCCCTGATCCAAAAAAGCGACTGCATTGAGCAAATGAACCGTCTTCTGATATTCCAGATTGTTTAAATAAGTATGATGCTGCGACAGAATCTCTTTGTAGACGTCAAGCGCATGAAACAAAGCGGTGAAATCGTAATGAAAAGGAACATAAATCTTTGAAACGCTTCTGCATCCCAATCCGAAATACAGAAAGACGTCGTCTGCAAGTTTCAGCAGATCTTTTCCCGTTTCATTTCCGTCCAAAACGGCAATGCTGTTGCAGTGTTTCCGGATAATGGAAGGATATTTCTGAAAATAATGAGAGAAAATATTTGCAGAATGATTACTTCCCGTAGCTATCACTCTATCGACAGGACTGAGTTTTCCACTGCAAAATTCAATTTTATCGCTAAAGCGGGGTTCTATCCTGCAAAGCATTTCGGCAATGAGAGGAAGCAGACGGTCGTCTTTGGAAGATAATTTCCCGACAAAAGTATCTCCTGCTATCAGGACGGATAAAAAATCATGGAAGCCGACAAGCGGTATATTTCCTGCCGTGATTACCCCTGTGCGTAAAGACTTTCGGTTTCCTGCAAGCGCATCCCGATAAGGTAAAATCCATTGTTCGAGATTGTTTCCACTCAGCATTTTGGCAAGAGAAACAATGGCAGCGCGAACAAAAACAGGAATAAACCAGGGATTATAAATATATTCCTGATCTGTTTGCCGTTTGAGTTCGGAGTTGTCCGTTTGTGGAGTTTCCGCTGCATCGTACAGAGAGGAAGAGAGTGTTTTGAATGCACAAATTCGTTCGTCAACAGTCATATCTGAAAAGGTTTGTTTCTTTTTGCAAAGGTAGTCAAATACTAAATGCAATCGTATTCCGTTTGAATTTAAATTTGCAATCACAAATGAGTCGTCTGTTATTTATGCGAAAACAATTTTTATTTCTCTTTATTTTCCTACTGACCATCGAAGGCTGGTGTCAGCGAAAAGATGTTTTCTCGATTATGGAAGATTCTATCGTACAACTCCATAAGAGCGTAATATCCGAACGCAATACCATTCTCCGTTATCAGAAAAACGAACAACTGCTGGCGCTGATAGAAGAAACACTCGACATGCATAATTCCATGTCGTACTCTTTCAACGTTCTGAAAACAATTTCCGTATTGACTTCTCCCGACAGAAAAGTTCGTATTTTCACCTGGTATCTGACCGATGACAAAGGAGTTCATGAACATTACGGATTTCTTCAGGCATACAATGAGGAAAAACGGGAATATCGACTTTATATGCTGGTAGATAAATGGCAACGGATCAATAATCCTGCGGCACAGGTCTTGACATGCGGCAACTGGTACGGCGCTCTATATACGGAACTGATCCAAACAACAGCTTCGGAGAAGACTTATTACACCCTGCTGGGCTGGAACGGGGGGAATGTACTCTCTCAGCGCAAGGTTATAGAAGTTCTTTCTCTCAATAACAAAGGGATTCCTTCTTTTGGAGCGCTGATTTTCAAAGGTTATACCAAAAGTCGTACCATGCGGATTGTATTTGAATATGCCAGACGTTCACCTCTGATGTTGCGCTACGATAAACAACTGTACACCCAACGTTCGGATAAGAAAGACAAAAAAACCAAGAAATACATTACCGATACCCTCTCGGCAAACATGATCGTCTGGAACAGACTGATTCCTATGGATGAATCGCTTCAGCAGATTCCGCAGTTTATGGTCGGAGAGGCAAGTCTTAATGATGCTTTTCTGGAAAAAGACGGTAAATGGGTCTTTAAACCGAATATCATTGCACGTAATCCTGAAACATCGGGCGGAAAGAACGGAAAGAGCGAAAAATCCGACAAACAGCCTAAACCGCATGTAAAACCACGTGTTTTCTATACGCCTGTTCAATAATCGCCGCTTGCGCCATTCTCAATTTTCAATTTATTTATCATGTTTTTCGCCAGCGTTTCCAATGTTCGGATACCTTCTTCATCCTGTTTGAGGTCGTCAATTTGTGATCCTCGTATGTTGTTCCAGTAGGAGGAAGAAACAATGTTCATCTGATTGATGGTGAAGTATTGATTCAGACTTTCGAAAGTCATGGAAGCTCCCGAACGTTGGGTGGTAACAATCGCCGCTCCGAGCTTGTGTTGAAAATAACGCGACTGAGCATAAAAAGCCCTGTCTAAAAACGATTTCATTGTACCCGGTATTCCGCCGAAAAACGAGGGTGAAGCAAACACAAAAGCATCGGCAAGTTTCATTCGAGATAACCATTCCCGTTCTCTGTCGTTGGTAAAAATACATTCTTCGCCCGTTTCTCTGCAACGACCGCAGGCAATACATCCCCGAATACTGTAAATCCCAACGGGTATAACCTCAAATTCAATATGTTCTTTCCGAAAGACTTCCTCCATTACCGAAAGTGCATAAGCCGTATTTCCTTTTTCATGCGGACTTCCGTTCAATGCTATTACTTTTTTCTCTTTTCTCTTTTGAGCATGTTTTATTCCTGCTCCTGCGAGTTCTCTTACCAATAAGGTTGCTCCTGCGATACCTGCCGCTTTCAAAAAATTTCTTCTGTTCATAATCTTAGTCTGTGATAGCTGTTATTAGTTGTTGTATTTCGGTCGATTTGGCATTTGCAGATTGGGATTGTGTTTGCATCCTGAGCATCAATGCCATGTTTCTGCCCAATTGTTGCATGATTTGAATCCCTTCCGTATCCTGTTGAGCGTCGCCAATTTGTCGTCCGTGGATAATGTTCCAGTAAGAGGAAGAAGGAATAAACATCTCCGACAGACTCAAATAATGATTAAGACTGTCGAATGTCATCGTTCCTCCTGTCCGACGTACCGCTACTATTGAAGCTCCTGTTTTATGTCGAAAGAAATTCCCCTGCGCCCGCGATACCTGAAAAACACGATCTAAAAAACATTTCATCGTGCCTGCTATTCCCGAATAATAAACAGGAGAAGCAAGAATAATTCCATCTGCTTCTTTCATTTTCCCAATGGTTTCATTGACGATATCTTCAGTAAAGACGCATTGTCCTTCTTTGTTTTGGTAACATCCGTTGCAGGCGGTACAGCCTCGAATATACAATCCGCCTGTTTGAATAATCTCGAAAGAAAACCCTTCTTCCTGCAATATGTTACCTGTTTGCGTAAGCGCAAAATGAGTGTTCCCGTTTCGACGGGGACTTCCGTTAATAGC
>JAISRU010000134.1 GCA_031273515.1 Bacteroidales bacterium
AGTTTGCAACTAAGTTGCAGTGGTTTTTTTTCTACTTTTGCGACATGAACTTTTTGGTCATTCTTCGTGATACCAAAACCGTAAATGATTTGAATTTTTATGTTTCAGAAAATAATTAAATTCTCGATAGAAAATAAATTAATCACAGGCGTCTTGACCGTCGCACTGTTGATATGGGGACTCTATTCCCTGACACAATTGCCTTTCGACGCTACTCCTGATATTACCAATAATCAAGTGCAGATTATTACTCAAGCTCCGTCGTTGAGCGCTCAGGAAGTGGAACAGTTCATCACGACTCCTCTGGAAATGTCGCTTGGAAATATTCCACGAATAATCGAACGGAGAAGCATCAGCAGAGGCGGACTGTCAGTTATCACGGTCGTTTTTGACGACGATGTCGATATTTATTGGGCGCGTCAACAAATCAGTCAGCAACTCAAAGAAGCAGAAGAAATCATACCTCCGGGATTAGGCGTTATCAGTCTGGCGCCGGTAACAACGGGTCTTGGCGAAATTTATCACTATGTTATTCATCCGTCCGAAGGGTATGAAGATAAATACAGTCTGTCTGACCTGCGCGCTATTCAAGACTGGATCGTAAGAAAACAATTCGCAGGAACAGAAGGTATTGCCGAAGTCAGCGGATGGGGAGGCTTTGTGAAACAATACGAAATAGCCGTCAATGCCGAAAAACTCAACGCCGCAGGCATCACCCTCGCCGAACTCTCTGCCGCAGTCGAAAACAATAATGAAAATACAGGAGGAAGCTATATCGAACAATACAGTAATCAGTATTTTATTCGAGGCGTCGGACTTGTTGCCACTTTGGACGATATTGGCAAAATCCCCGTTAAAGTCATCAACGGAATGCCCGTACTTGTCAGAGATGTTGCGACGGTTCGCTTCGGCAATGCAATCCGCTACGGAGCCGTAACCCGAAACGGCGAAGGTGAAGTGGTCGCAGGAATTACTCTGATGCTCAAAGGAGAGAATTTTCAACAGGTGGTCAAGAATGTCAAGGAACGGATGTTGCAAATCCAAAAAAGTCTGCCCGAAGGAGTCGTCATCGAACCTTTTATCGACAGAACCGAACTCGTTGACCGAACCATGAATACGGTCAAGAAAAACCTCCTCGAAGGAGGACTCATTGTGGTATTCATCCTTGTCTTGATGCTCGGTAATTTCAGAGCAGGATTAGTCGTTGCTTCCGTTATTCCTTTGTCGATGCTTTTCGCCGTTTCGATGATGAGGGTGTTTGGAATAAGCGGTAATCTGATGAGTCTGGGAGCTATCGACTTCGGACTGATCGTGGACGGCGCCGTAATTATTGTCGAAGCGGTCTGTCATCGACTTCACTCCAATAAACAACGATACAATACGACTTTCCTCACACAAAAACAAATGGATCAAGAGGTGTTTGCATCGGCGTCCAAAATACGAAACAGCGCTGCTTTTGGCGAAATTATTATCTTAATCGTATATCTTCCGCTGTTTACATTGGTGGGCATCGAAGGAAAAATGTTTAAACCCATGGCACAAACGGTCTTCTTTGCCATATTGGGAGCCTTTATTCTCTCCTTGACCTACGTGCCGATGATCAGCGCCCTTTTCCTGAATAAAAAAACAGAACATAAACAGACAATCTCCGATAAAATTATTGTCGGATTACAGCGTGTCTACCAACCGATCCTGAAAAAGAGTCTAAACAAAAGCAAAACCATTATCCTGACCATGTTGATTTTATTAGTCGTCAGTTTAGCGTTGTTCAGTCGGATGGGCGGAGAATTTATTCCGACATTGGAAGAAGGCGATTTTGCGGCTGAAGTCAGCATGAAACAGGGAACTTCCTTGACGCAGGTCATACAATCTTTTTCTCAGGCTGAAAGCATTATCAAAGAAAAATTTCCGGAAGTCAAGCAAGCCGTTACCCGTATCGGGAGTTCCGAAATCCCTACCGACCCCATGCCTATTGAACGTGGCGATATGATGATTTCTCTCATCCCCAAAAAAGAATGGACGTCGGCAAAAACCAAAGAAGAACTGATGGAGCAAATGGAAGAAGCTATGAGTGTTATTCCCGGACTGCGTATCGAAATGTCGCAACCCATGCAAATGCGTTTCAACGAACTGATAACAGGTATCAAACAGGACGTGGCTATCAAGATTTACGGCAACGACATGGACGTGCTTACTGCATCTGCCGCCAAAGTCGCTTCCATTATCAGACAAGTCGATGGCGTTTCGGAACCTTTTGTCGAAAAAGTATCGGGATTACCCCAGATACAGGTGATTTACAATCGAGATAAACTCACCCGATACGGCATATCAATCAAAGACGCCAACGGAATACTTAAAACCGCCTTTGCCGGAAGCGTGGCAGGAGTGGTCTACGAAAACGACAGAAGATTTGACATTGTCCTGCGCTTACAGCAAGAATTACGCAATGATATTCACACGATAGGGAACCTGTATCTGCCTGTTCCTTCGGGAGGATCGATCCCATTAAATCAGGTGGCGGAAATTAAATATCAGGAAGCTCCGGCGCAGATCAGTCACGAAGACGGAGAACGAAGAATTTATGTCGGCTTCAATGTCAAAGGCAGGGACGTCCAAAGTACCGTTGCCGAAATTCAGGATTTGTTAGAACAGAAATTGAAACTGCCCTCAGGATATTACTACACCTACGGCGGACAATTTAAGAATCTGGAAGAAGCCAAAGCACGACTTTCCATCGCTGTTCCTCTGGCGTTGCTGCTGATTTTTTTCCTGCTCTATGTTACGTTGAGAAATTTCAAACAGTCTTTATTTGTTTTCTCTGCCATTCCGCTTGCCGCCATTGGCGGGATATGGGCTTTGTGGCTGCGGGATATGCCTTTCAGTATTTCGGCAGGAGTGGGATTTATTGCACTGTTCGGCGTTGCGGTTTTGAACGGGATTGTCCTGATTGCCCAGTTCAATCAATTGGAAAAAAGCGGAATTACAGACATTAAAGAACGGATTACGCAAGGCTCTCTAACACGACTGCGTCCTGTCCTGATGACGGCTTTGGTGGCGTCTTTGGGATTTCTGCCCATGGCATTATCTACCAGCGACGGCGCTGAAGTGCAGCGTCCATTAGCTACTGTCGTTATCGGCGGACTTATCACGGCTACCGTCCTTACGCTGTTTGTACTTCCGTCGTTGTATCAGTTATTCACTTCAAAAAAAGAAAAACATGAATTGTAAAATCAAAATAGCAGGATTAATTCTTCTGACCCAAGTCTTTGCTTCCTTCTCTTTTGCGCAATCTCAAAGCAGCATTCAATCGTTGGACAGCTGTATTAAGCAGGCGTTGGAAAACAATCTGATGTTGAAAGTCGGCAAAGTATCGCTTGATAAAGCCAAAGAGCTACAGGGTACGGCATTTAATATCGACAAAACAGCTCTTTCGCTTTCTCAAGACCCGACCTCAGGAGGAAATCCTGACAACAGTATTGCGGTGAGTCAGAGTTTTGATTTTCCTTCCGTTTACGTTGCGCGGTATAAGCTCCTGAAAGCGGAAACCAATTTAGAAAGAAACGCTTTGGAACTGACTCGAAATGAATTGATCAAAGAAGTAACGGATGCGTATTATCTGCTTCTTTATTTTCGGGAATGTATGACAGTATTGTCGGAACAGGACAGTCTTTGTTCCAAGTTTCTTTTCTTGGCGACACAACGATTGAAAACGGGATCAGCCAACAGATTGGAGCAAATCAACGCCGAACGACTTTATAACGAAAATAAACTGACGCTGTTTAATGCTCAAAAGAATTTTCAGAACGTTCAGATGAGGATGCAAACGCTGCTCAATACCGATGCATGGATCGAACCGCAGGAAAAGGATTTACCTTTACTCAAAGCGCAGTTTCAGGCAGAACCGAATGCGTTGCAATCGCCCCTTGTGCAGATGTACGAAGCTAAATTAAAGGTGAGTGAAAGGAATGTCCGTTTGCAAAATCAGCAGTTTATTCCTTCGTTTGACTTTTCATTGCGAAATCAGTTTGTCATCAAAGGTTTTAATCCTTATCATATCGACAGATCGAAGTTCGATAAAGGGAATTTCACGGGATTTGAGGCGGGATTGCGTATTCCTTTGTTTTTCGGCGAACAACTCTCTCGCGTAAAAGCGGCAAAGAAGGAAGTCGAAATGGCAAATATAGCGCATCAGAATGTCCTGCTGAATTGGCAACAGGAATTTCATACGCTCATGAATAAATTTCACACTGCCGAAATGAAATTAGATTATTATTTGGAAACAGGGAATGCTCAAGCAGATGAAATCA
Source organism: Bacteroidales bacterium (assembly GCA_031273515.1). Lineage (GTDB taxonomy): Bacteria > Bacteroidota > Bacteroidia > Bacteroidales > WCHB1-69 > JAIROC01. The sequence continues at coordinate 4,308 of JAISRU010000134.1, forward strand.
CAAGAATTTCGCAATTGGCTTACGAAAAAGGAGAAATCAATTATATCGAATATACGCAAAATCTGAAGACGGCAATTGAAATCAGGCTGCAATATGCCGACGCCGTAAAGGAATACAATCAATTGGTTATAACAATAAATTATTTACAGGGCAAAAAATAACAGAATGAGAACAATACCTATATCGATCACAGTCATGTCCCTTTTGATGCTTGTTGGATGCGGACAAAAATCACAGACAAAAAACGACGAAGCAGCTGAACATACGCACGTCGAAGAAGAAATTTTGCTGTCGGAAGAACAGATGAAAGCGGTGAATATCCGGACAGGTCAAACAGAACAGCGGGCTTTGAGCAGCATTGTCAGGGTAAACGGAGAATTAACGCTTACTCCTCAGACGAAAGCGAGCGTAAACAGTTTAATGGGAGGGGTCATTAAGCAGATTCTTGTTTATGAGGGCGAATATGTCAAAGCGGGGCAGACGCTTGCTTTTCTTGAAAACACAGAGATAGTCGAACTGCAAAAAAGATACCTGACAAGCAGTAAAGAGTTTCTTATCGCCGGACAGGATTTGAAACGACAACAGGAACTTGCATCTCAAGGAGCAGGTATTGAAAAGAACTTGCAACAAGCGACTTCCGTTTATGAAATCAGCAAAGCGGAGTTAGCGGGTTTGGAGAAGCAGTTGCAACAACTTTCGCTTAATCCCGGACAGGTATCTTCCGGCAACTTGGTTACGACGATACCCATTAAAGCGCCTATATCAGGAACAATCGACAAGATACAGATCAATATCGGCAGCTATGTAGACATCCAAAATCAGTTGATGAGTTTGAGCGATAATTCACAAATGCACTGCGACATTCACATTTTCGAGAAGGATATTCCTGTGGTAGAAGTCGGACAGGAAGTGGATATTGTTCTGACAAATCAGTCGGACATATCTCTCAAAGGAGTTATCTACGGAATCAATTCTTCGTTCGAGAACGACGCCAAAGCAATCATCGCACATGTGTCGATCAAAGACAAGCAAGGATTGAAACTGTTTCCGGGCATGTATGTAACGGCGTTGATAAACACAGGACAACAAAAAACTGACGCCGTCCCCAACGACGCCATTATCAATCGCGAGGGGAAGAAATACATTTTCCTTCTCAAGGATCAGACAGAGAAAGAGGGCGAGAAATATTTTTGTTTCAAATCGGTCGAAGTCGTCACAGGGATAAGCGAATTGGGATATACTCAAATAAAGCCCCTCGTCCCCTTAGACAAAGATGCAGAAATAGTCGTTTCCGGCGCTTTCTATTTGTCGTCCATGTCCGGAGAAGATGACGACGAACACTGATTTAATTGAAAATTGAAAATTGAAAATT
>JAISRU010000136.1 GCA_031273515.1 Bacteroidales bacterium
ATTATGCTATCTTTGCTGTTTTAAAATAGACAGGTATGTATACTATTCTGACAAAAATTTATTTGACGCCTGCCATCATTGAAATGCAGGTACATGCGCCTCATTTGGCAAAAGCGGCAATGCCGGGGCAATTCCTCATTGTGAAAACCGACGAGTACGGAGAACGTATTCCGTTGACAATATGCGACACGGATACGCAAAATGGTAGCGTTACTATCGTTTTTCAGATTGTAGGGAAATCGACGGAACAAATGGGAAAATTAGAAACAGGCGATGCTTTTCTGAGTTTTGCCGGTCCTTTGGGGAAAGCATCCGAATTGGTACATTTGTCCGATGAGGAATTGCGTCGCCAAAAAATTCTTTTTGTCGCAGGAGGCGTAGGTACTGCTCCTGTTTATCCACAGGTGAAATGGATGCACTCAAAAGGGATTGATACCGATGTTCTGATCGGAACGCGCAACAGGGATATGTTGATTTATTACGACAAAATGTGTACCGTCGCTAAAAAAGTATACGTAGCAAGCGACGACGGAAGTATCGGACTGCAAGGACGGGTTACCGACGTCCTGCAGAATATGTTGGACAATCAATCCGCAGCATACGACCTCATAATAGCTATCGGTCCGATGATTATGATGAAAAACATGACGATATTGGCAAAATCATATCAGATTCCCATTATTGTCAGCATGAATTCGCTGATGGTGGACGGAACAGGCATGTGCGGAGCCTGTCGTGTGAGCGTGGGAGGAAAAACAAAATTCACCTGTGTTGACGGTCCTGAATTTAACGGCTACGACATTGATTTTGACGAAGCCATGCGCAGACAAGCAATGTATGCAAGCGTGGAAGACAAACAAATGCTGGAAGAATTGGAGAAAACCGAAGATCATACCTGCTTTATCGGAGGAATTACCAACGAAATGCCCGACCGTAAAAAAGCCGTTCCTGTGCGCGAACAGCCTCCTCATGTCCGCATTACCAATTTTGAAGAAGTAAGCTACGGATACAATGAAGAAGAAGCTGTTATGGAAGCAAAACGTTGTCTGCAATGCAAAAAAGCTGCCTGTATAAGCGGATGTCCGGTATCGGTCGATATTCCTTTGTTTGTCAAGCATATTGCCGAAGGAAATTTTAGACAGTCGGCAGCGGTACTCAACGAAAGTACGCTTTTGCCTGCCGTTTGCGGACGTGTTTGTCCTCAGGAAACACAATGCGAAGGCGTATGCGTATTGAAGAAAAAAGGCGACCCCGTTTCCATTGGCAAATTAGAACGCTTTGCCGCCGATTGGGAGAGAAATCATGATACGCCGCGTATCAAACCATGCATTTCTCATAAACAGAAAATAGCCGTTGTAGGCAGCGGTCCTGCCGGATTGACCTGCGCCGGAGACCTCGCCCGCATGGGATACGAAGTGGTGATATTTGAAGCGCTGCATAAACCGGGAGGCGTATTGGTATATGGTATTCCTGAATTTCGTTTGCCTAAAAAAGAGGTTGTAGAATACGAAGTGAATAATGTTCTGCAAATGGGTGTGCAGCTGAAAACCGATGTGATTATTGGTAAAACACTCTCGGTGGACGACTTGCTGAGTGAAGAAGGTTTTGACGCTGTCTTTGTCGCTTCGGGAGCAGGATTGCCGAGTTTTATGAACATTGTCGGAGAAAATCTAAACGGCGTAGTTTCTGCCAATGAGTTTCTGACCCGCAACAATTTGATGCAGTCGTACAGCAGACAGTCGCTAACTCCGAATTATGTCGGACAAAATGTGGTGGTAGTCGGCGGAGGCAATGTCGCTATGGACGCCGCCCGTACTGCAATCCGTTTAGGAGCGAATGTACGTATTGTTTATCGTCGTTCGGAGCAGGAACTTCCGGCACGAGTGGAAGAAGTGCATCATGCGAAGGAAGAAGGCGTTCAATTTAGTCTGCTGACCAATCCGACAGCCATTATGGGAGACAGTCGCGGATGGGTTTCTTCCATGCAATGCAAACGAATGGAACTGGGAGAACCCGATGCTTCAGGAAGACGATCGCCGCGTGAAATACCCGATTCGGATTTTCTGATAGATACCGATATGGTGATTATGTCTGTTGGAACGTCTCCCAATCCGCTAATTGCCAACACTACTCCTCGTTTGGAGATCAGCAAATGGAAAACGATTGTCGCCGATCAGGACGGCAGAACTTCCCGCAAAGACGTCTTTGCCGGAGGAGACATTGTCAGTGGAGCAGCTACGGTGATTCTCGCTATGGGCGCAGGACGAAAAGCAGCTGTCGCTATCGATCAATACCTTTCAACAATTGAGAATTGAGAATTTTCTGTCATACCATACGGACAATAAAAACCACCCCTCCCCTTCCAAAGTTGGAGAGAAACAGGGTGAGGAAAAAATAATCATAGTCTATCAGACAAATCACAGTTCAAGACAAAAGCAAAAAAAAGACTTCCCTGACATTTATCAAGGAAGTCAAAACTAATAAAAACAAACTCATTTCCCTTTGTCAGATGGACAAAAGAAATAATGAGCAAAGATGATGACTATTTATTTAAATCCAACATGTCTTTAATGCCGCCGATAGAACTTAAAACGCCTGTAGCTTCATAAGGCATGTATATCATTTTGTTATCTTTTCCGCTCACCATATCTTTGAGCGTGTCGATATAGCGTATGGCAACGAGGTAGTTGACAGGATTTCCTTTCACCTGAATAGCATTTGTGATAAGCGAAATGGCTTCCGCTTCACCTCTTGCTACTCGAATACGGGCTTCTGCTTCTCCTTCTGCACGCAAAATCTTGGATTGTTTTTCTCCTTCGGCTTTGTTGATGGCGGCTTCTTTTAATCCTTCGGAATCCAATATCTTGGATTGTTTTTCAGCCTCTGCCGTTAAGATTTTTGCACGTTTGTCCCTTTCTGCCCGCATTTGTTTTTCCATCGCATCGCGAATATCATGCGGAGGATTTATATCCTGCAACTCAACCCGATTCACCTTCACTCCCCATTTATGAGAAGCATCGTCCAAAACAGAACGTAATTTGCTGTTGATTGTATCTCGGGAAGTCAGCGTTTCGTCCAAATTCATATCCCCGATTACGTTACGCAATGTCGTCTGTGTCAGTTTTTCGATGGCGTCGGGAAGATTGGATATTTCATACACCGCCTTCACAGGATCTATGACCTGAAAATACAAAATGGCATTTATTTCCGTCACAACGTTATCTTTTGTGATTACATTTTGCTTGGGAAAATCGTATACGGTTTCCCGCAGATCAATCTTATTGACCGAACGTTTAAGAATATAACTTCTTCCGTCATATCCTTCTCTTGTGTACCTCCACATCGCCGAACGAGGTTTGTCTACAATAGGAATTATAATATTTATTCCTGCAGTGAGGGTTCGACTGTATTTTCCCAATCGTTCTATAATCACCGTTTCAGACTGCTGAACAATCCTAATCCCTGACATCGTAAATAAAATCACCAATATAGCAATCGCTATCAATACAATACTCATACTTTATTCTCCTTTTTAATTTGATTTATAATTAAGGTAGTACTGTCTACCTGTTTAACTTCTATATATTCATTGAGGGGGATTATTGAACCATCTTCGCTTTCTGCTTTCCAGTCGTCGCCGTTGACAAAGACCCTTCCCGTATTTTTTTCGCTGTTAATTTCTTCTGTTACTCGTCCTTTAGCGCCGATTAAGGCGTCTGCATTTGTTTTCACTTTGGCGCTTTTGCGATAAGCGTACTTCATCATAAACGGTCGAACCGTGAAAAAAGAACCAAACGTAATAACACTGAATGCTAAAAACTGTATGCCTGTTCCCAATCCGAAATAAGCGCATGCACTCGAAAAAAGACAGCCTAAACTGAAACACAAAAAAACAAAGGAGAAAGAAAAAATCTCCACAATAAACAGTATCACTGCGACTATCAGCCACAATTGCCAAACTTCAATAAACTCCATATCCTTTACGTATGATTTTTTGCAAAGGTACACAAATAAATTGAAAATTGAGAATTGAAAATTGAAAATTGCCATTCGGACGCAAATACCCACACCGTCATTGCATTTTCTTCACCCGTCATTGCGCAGTGTGACGCATAAAGCAATCCATAAATATTCTTGCGTAAGCCTAATTCTCAATTCTCAATTCAATGTGGCTGATGCAAAACCAGAGTAGTGGGGATGGAAACTTTTGTTTGGCTTGGTACATGCAAGACGCAGTGTTATTTTAGTCGCATACTTGCGAAAAACTTACAACACAGTGTTGCAGGTTTGCCGCACATTTTAGAGGCAAAAAACACCGTGTTTTTGGTTCACCCCGTTAGCTGCGGAACAACTCAATTAGATCAATAAAAAATAAAAAGGAGCAAATCCCGTTTCGTACTTAAACATCCACGACTAAAAGATAATTTTAGACACACAAGGAAATGAAAAATATAAACACATGAAAGGTATGCGTTGTAAAATTTATTCTGTCATAAAACTGTTAGCGTTTTTTATTTTGTTTCAATTGTTTGCTTGTCAGTATATCCAACAACGATATAATCAAGCTGCGAGCGTTATGATTGCCGACAGTATTATTCAGCCGACGGCTTTCTATCCCGATACATTCGACCAACAAGGACGACTCTATTATTACATCAAAGTCTTTGGCGTTTTAAAATATTTTCTTGCAGACCAACCACCGCAAGATGTGAATGCTTTATTTCTGGAACGGTATCAGGAAATTAAAGATGCAAGCGATAAAGCATCTTTTAATCAATCTATTCTCAAACTATTGTTTACTGTTCAT
>JAISRU010000139.1 GCA_031273515.1 Bacteroidales bacterium
GTTCACTATTGAGATCAATCCCCGACACTTTAAGATGCGCCTGAAGATAAAACGGTTCCCGTTGTGCGAACAGTTCTTCGATTGTCTGCAACAAGTCGCTTGAAGACGATGCTAATAAAGGACGTTCTTTTTTACATCGACAGAGTCTGCTATACAAGGCAGCAGGAGACATCTCTATGTAAACAACCTTTCCCTGAGAGAGCATCCACTTCATATTATCATGAAAACAGGGAGTTCCTCCTCCTGTGGCAACAACGATGTTATCCATCTCCTGTGTCCGACGGAGTATCTTTGTTTCTTCCTGTCTGAATTTGTCTTCCGTATGTTTTGCCAGAAAATCGACAATGGAACCATGCTGTTGTTCAAACAAAGCATCGGTATCGACAAAAGAATAACCGCAACGAAAAGCCAGACGTTTCCCTGTGGTCGATTTTCCGCAACCCATAAATCCGACAAGATATATCTTCATCTCCGCTTATTTCGCTGCAAGTTTAACTGCGTCTAATAAGTTGGTTGTGATATAGTTTAATTGTTCTTCGTCGAGTTCCGTATGTATGGGAAGCGAAATGACGTTCGCCGCAAGATGTTCGCTTACCGGAAAAGCCCCCTGTCGATAACGGGTATCGGCATACGCTTTTTGCAGATGCAGCGGAACAGGATAATATATCATCACAGGAATTTGTTTCTCTGCCATATACGAAATCACCTTTTCTCTTTCCGTCCGATGCAGCACCAAGGTGTACTGATGAAAAACATGATTGGAAAAAGAAGCTGTTTTGGGCGTCGTAATATGTTCATTGTCATCGAACGCCTTGTTGTAGAACGCCGCCGCTTCCTGTCTTTTCTGAGCGTATTTGTCCAATCGTTTGAGTTTGATGTCTAAAATTGCCGCCTGAATACTGTCCAAACGAGAATTAACTCCTACCATGTCGTGATAGTAACGAACAAACATCCCATGATTGACAATGCCTCTGAGCTGATGCGCAAGCTGATCGTCGTTGGTGAAGACAGCTCCGCCGTCGCCGTAACAGCCTAAATTCTTGGACGGAAAAAACGAAGTACAACCCATCGTCCCGATAGTTCCCGCTTTTTGTTGGATGCCGTCTTTGAAGGTATAATCCGCACCTATCGCCTGACAATTATCCTCAATCACATGCAGATTATGCTTTTTTGCCAACGTCATGACGTCTTCCATATTGGCGCACTGTCCGAACAAATGAACGGGAATGATTGCCTTTGTCTTTGACGTTATCGCCTGTTCTATTGCCCGAACGTCAATATTAAAGGTATCGGGAAGAACATCGACCAATACGGGAGTCAAACCCAAGAGCGCAATAACTTCTGCGGTGGCAATAAAGGTGAAAGTGGTTGTAATGACTTCATCTCCGGCGTTAAGTCCCAACGCCATGAGTGAAACCTGTATTGCATCCGTTCCGTTGGCGCACGGTATCACATGTTTGACTTTCAGGTATTTTTCCATGTTTTCCTGAAAATTCTTCACTGCCGGACCATTGATAAAAGCGCAACTGTCTAATATCTGTTTTAAGGCGTCTTCCACCTCCGGCTTAATTTGTTGATATTGTTGTTGTAAATCAACCATCTGTATTTTCCTCATACAATTATTATTTTTAATGATTATTAACTCTGTTTTTTTTCTTTTCTTTGTTGTTCTGTTTGCAGTTTAATCAATCGGTTCACCACGTTGGACATGATTTTTCCTGCAACGTCGGCGTCCGACATATAATAGACATAACTGCTTGTAAATTGTTTATAATTCGTATTATGTTGTTTGAATAAAGCCGTCATTCGATTATTTAAGTCGGTTCGTATCATCGTGACGGGTTCGTTGTAGATGCGTATTTTTGCTTCGGCATCTATCAGATAAAATTCCAATATAATATCTTCTACTGTTTGTTGTTCTAAAAGAGGTTCTTCCGGCTTGGGGACGGACAGACTGCTGTTGCAGGAAAATAACAGCATCGCACAGCATGATAAAATATAAAGGAGATGTATCTGTCTGTTTTTCTTCATAGCAGGGTGGATTTTCGGTTAAAGAGTAAAGGGGTTCCGTTCGGTTGAGCGGGAAAGGTTCCGTTGTCAAAAACAAGTTCCCCGTTGACGAATGTTTTTTCGATACAGGAATGCAACGTCATTCCCTCAAAGGGCGACCATCCGCATTTGCAGAGTATGTTTTCCCGATTGATTGTCGTTTCCTTATTCATATTGACCAAGGTCATATCGGCAAAATAGCCCTCTTTGATAAATCCGCGCAATGCAATGTCGTATATCCGTGCAGGCGCATGACACATTCGTTCCACGACCGTTTGTATATTTATCTTTTTTTCGTAACAAAACTCCAGCATCAAAGGCAGACTGTGTTGTACGACAGGTATTCCCGAAGGCGCTTTGGGATATGGATTTTCTTTTTCTTCGAGTGTATGCGGCGCATGGTCTGACCCGATTGCGGCAATACGTCCCGATACAACAGCGTCGAGAAGTGCCTGTCTGTCGTCGGGAGTTTTAATAGACGGATTGCTTTTCATCTTTGTCTTTAAACGGGGATAATCTCTTGAGTCCAAATACAGATAATGAACGCAGGTTTCCGCAGTGATATGGGGATATTGTTCCGAAAGCAAATCCAGTTCTTTGGCAGTTGTGATATGGAGCAGATGCAGACGGGTTCCGTATCGACGAGCCATGTCTACCGCTTTTTGGGAAGATACAAAACAGGCTTCTTCGCAACGGATTTTCGGATGAAGTTCTGTCGGAATATCTTCTCCATATTGTTCTATCGCCTGTTGCATGTTACGGGCGATAATCGTTTCGTCTTCACAATGAACGGCAATTGGCAACGAGGTAATTTGAAATAATTTGTCCAAGAGTTCTTCATTCGATACGAGCATATCTCCTGTCGAAGAACCCATAAACAATTTAATGCCGCAAACGCGGGAAGCATCTATTTGTCGGATTGCGTCCCAATTGTGATTGGTTGCTCCTGTATAAAATGAATAATTGGTAAACATACGTCCTTTTGCCAATGCCTGTTTTTCCTCGATCAATTCGTTGGAAACGGTCTGAGGAACAACGTTTGGCATATCCATTACGGAAGTTACGCCTCCTGCGACAGCGGCTCTGCTTTCGGAATACATATCTCCCTTATGCGTCAGCCCCGGTTCACGAAAATGAACATGAGCGTCGATGATTCCGGGCAATAAATACATACCCTCAGCGTCGATAAAGACGGTATTTTCTTCAGGAAATAAATCTTCCACAATAGCGTCTGTTTCCATAATTCGGACTATCTTTCCATGTCCGACCAGAACATCCGCTCGAAATACCTTCGATTCATCTACCACAAAAGCATTGTGTATAAAGTAATTATTGTTATTATTCATCTCGAAAAATCAATATGCGAATGTACATAAATTAATTGAAAATTGAGAATTGAAAATT
>JAISRU010000141.1 GCA_031273515.1 Bacteroidales bacterium
GTTTGCAGACAGCAATATGATAGCGTATGGAATAAAATCAATATGTTCCCATTGCGTGAAAATCAGACACAGACAAGTAATAAAAGCCGCTATGCTTACAGGAATAACAAAACTGCGAAACATAAAACTCAGAAAACTCTGAATGAAAGAGATACAGATAAGCGCGCAAAACATTTTGAAAAAGAATACATACAGCGTCGGACGTATGTCATAATGTTGAAATGATAAATCGGGACGAATAATGCTTAAAACATTGCCGACTAAAAAATAACATACAAATGCAATCAAAATGGATATGGAAAACAGACAACAATATAACAGCGATTTGGCTAAATACAGTTTCAATTTGGAAACAGGAAAGGTAAACAGTTGTTTGTAAGTATTATTTTGATATTCCATGTTTTGAAACGAATGTACGACAAAAGCAATCACGACAGGATACAACATGGCAAAAATGTAAAAAGAATATTGTCCCAAAATAATCCACGGATTAAATATAATATCGGAATATGCTTTGTAGATAATTGCGCCCACAAATAAGTTCGTAACGGCAGGAAAAAGCAACAAAAGCCATTTCCCGTGATGACGCTTTAATTTATAATATTCTGCTGCAAATATATTTACGAAAAGTATCTTACTGTCAGGCATATTTATCAGTTGTTAGTGTTAAAAAGAGTTCTTCCAGATTATTGGTTCCATTTTCGATATTGTATATTTCAACGCCTTGGTCGATCAATGATTTCAGTATGAAATGATAATCGTTCCGATTTTTTACAGATACCATAAAAGAAAACTCGTTGCGGAAAATAACGTCAAAGTTCTGTTTGCTTATCAATTCCATACTTTTTTGGTTGTCGGATGAATATATAGCTATTTTGCGAGCGGAAGATAATAATAATGTTTGCAACCCTCCCTGATAACAAATTTTACCTTCGTTTAAAATAGCAACATGAGTACAATTTTTTTCTATTTCACTTAAAATATGACTGGAAAAAAGAATGGTAACTCCCAAATCATGCAACCGAAGCAACAATGCCCGCATATCATGTATTCCATTGGGGTCTAAACCATTCATGGGTTCGTCTAATATCAGGATTTCGGGATTGTGAAATAAAGCCATACCTATTGCTAACCGCTGTTTCATCCCTGTAGAACAATGCTTTATCTTTTTATTTCGTTGAGAAGACATACCTGTTATTTCCAATACTTCATCTATCCGTTTTCCTCCCATTTTATAGAAACAGTTCATGTAGTTCAGTTGTTCAAAGCAAGTCAAATGTTCGTATAGCGAAGGTGTTTCTATCAAATTACCAATGGTTTGCAAGGTTGTTATTCTGTTTGTCGCAAAATCTTTATGATCGTAGAATACAGTTTGCTTTGGCACGGGCAACAATCCCAATAACAATTTCAATGTAGTGGTTTTGCCTGCCCCGTTTTTACCCAAATATCCGTAAAGACTTCCCTTCGGAATTTGTAGATCAATGCCTTGTAAAACAACATCGTTTTTGTATTTAAAGAAAAGATGCTTGATTTCTATCATATTTATTCTATATATGTACTTGATATAGTTGTGTCAATGAAAAATATACCGTCGGTCATCCTGCTCCATGTTGCCAGAACGTCATAACCATGATTGATTTTAGCTGTAAATGCTTGCCGCCAACAGGATGAACAATTTGTATTGCGTAAATCAATAAAAGAAAATCTTTCTCCCTGTTGATGCAAGACATATTCCATGTTTTTTGAACTTGCATATTCTCCAATGTTATGTCGAGAACTTTCTTTACAAAACCATGTAAAGGCAAGCATATAACTGTTTTCTTTATAGTGTTTTTTTAGACGTTCTCCCAATGTAACAAAGCGAAAGTTATCAAGATTTCTGTTTTGCTGCGTATATCCGAGATGATTGTACAACAAATGCATATTCGCACACCATACCACTATCTTTTCATCAGGATAGTAATTATCGACAAGCCAAATAAAGTTTTGCGCCATAATAGAATCTCTAATACTCAATCGGATTGCATTTTGATTGGGATGTTCTACAAGAACCTGCATCCAAAACCGCAATCCGTCAAGATAGCGAATATAGATTGAATCCCTGAAATTCAATGTCGTTTGTTGTTGCAACAATTTTACAATCTGCTTCATTTCACGCTGCAAAGTATCAATTTCTACCGAGCGTAAACGATGTTTCGGATACATGAATGTAGATAACATTTCAGACAGGATACGTGAAAAAACTGCATAATTGTCAATGGCAATATCTTTACTTTGCAGATAATTCCGTAGAAGCAAAGCGCGTGCAGTATCGGAAATATCGTCTGAAATTTGCACATCAATTCCTTGTGTATAAAGCGGATTAATTTTCGATTGTCTGTTGATATAATTCCAAAGCAATTGGGTTTCTTCAACTTTCGACCAAAGACTAAACACGCCTGTATAATTTGAATGTTCATTGTTCAATCGTTCCTGATTAGCAAACCAACAATCATACATGGGCGCTTCCCATATCAATACATTATATCCCAAGCGTTCATGTAAGAATCGAATAATCCTTGATTTTGCCAAAAATACAGAACCATCGTCATGCGCAGGTTCTCCCAGAACTACGATTTGTTTTCCAGCAAGAACTTCTTTCAAAAAAAGTAAATCATCGAAATTGGTATCTTCCGGGCAAATCGTACGTAAGGGAATAATATCTTTTGCTATTTCTTTCATTTGCTGTTCGGAAAAGTAGTTGTTGTCATACACATTCCAAAACAGCAACAAAAAAAACAGTCCCAATAATATTAGCACAAAGAGTTTGGATGATCTGTTCATCTCTCTATCATTCTAATGAAACAAATAATAAAAATTATTTTGCAAAAGTACACAATCTAATTGAAAATTTTCAGTCATGCCATACGGACGAGGATTGTCCTTCGGGCTTTCTCCTTCTTGCTTGGCATAGTCAGCAAGTTGCCTCTACCTTCGTTTCGTGCGTTGATTTACAGGATTTAAGGATTGACAGAATTATTTTAGCACACAGATGACACTGATTAAACTGATGAACACAGATTTTTTATCTCCCCTCTCCAACTTTGAAGAGGGGCAGGGGGTGAGGAAAAATAATCATGTTCATCCGTTAATCAGACAAATCAGAGTTCAAGACAGTAATCACAGTCAGGGAGAAAAAATCTGCATGAAAAGAGCAAATGTATGATAGTTTTTTGTATCTTTGCGACATTCA
>JAISRU010000193.1 GCA_031273515.1 Bacteroidales bacterium
CTCCTATAAAGATGCTGCATGGTATCCTTATAGGCAAAATAGTTTTTGAAAGACGTCATGGCGTCAGAGGAATATGCACCGCTACCGTTCGGAGTATAATTCATATCTACACTCACGCCGCAATGATACATCAGGGTGGCGACGGCATTCTTGGAAACGGCAGTAGTGCTGGCGTTGACCGTATTGGGCATGGTATCCCATTGATAGGTAGTAACTCCGAAATTGGCAGACAGCGTACCGTAAGTCGAATGAGTATAAGAATGAGAACCGATTCCTTTGGCAGGATAGTTCCAGTATTTCATGATCTGCGCCATTGTCGTGGCAACACAACCCGTTACAGAGCTTCCCGGACAAAGTGCGTTATAATAAGGACTCTGATCCCATTTTGTTTTCACCAAAGGATTTACAAATAGATTGTCTTTACGTTTTGGGGGAAGCAGTCCTTGACTGTAGTAGGTCCAAGCCTGCTGGACTTCGCCTTTCGCCGAAATATCCTGTTCGACCACCATTCGGATTTGCGTTTTATAATCGTCCAACCATTTTCTTGTTGCGGGCGCAATGTTGTCGAGATCGAAAGCTCCCTCGTTGGAATAAGCCAGAATCGGCGCTACACGATCATCTCCCGCGACAATCACAAAGCCGTTCGATCCTGCATTGTAGACATAGAAACAGGTTGTCGTTTGTTGTCCATTGGTCGAAGTTGCCGTATAGACCAAACTAAGTTCTAAGGATGTATTCCCTTTCTGGGTTTTCAGATTGTGCGACAAAAAAGTCTGACCCACTAATTTTGTCTTCTCTGCATCAACCTGTTTCGCAAATGTTGCGATGCCGCTCAATAGCAGCAGTCCTGTAAAAATAAATGCTTTTCTCATGTTCTATTCTTTTGATTTTATCTACTGTTGATTCTATTTACTGTTGATTTTATTCTTTGAATAAACTTCGATTTCTTCTTTTTATTGTCTTCTGATTATAATTTATCTTTTCCTTATTATCAACGTCATTGCGAGTCCCCACCCTGCCGGAACGTCAGGGAAAAAAGAGGATGACGTGGAATGGCATTGCTGTAACAGTCCTGTCCCGTTAGGGACAATGAGAATGGTTCATGCTGTTTCGTCAAAAAACAAATCACTGGCGATGCGGTCAGCGAGTAAGTATCCGTTTTCAGTCAGGATCAGTTTATTGTTCTCAATCAGGTAGTATTCCGACCGAATAGTTTTTATTTTGTGGTGCAGGACGTCAAAAAACATTGTTCCGAAACGATCTCTGATGTATTGCAAATCGCAACCCCACATTGTGCGCAATGAAGTCATGATATACTCATTCACCTGCATGGTTTTGGTGCGTATTTCCTGTTCAAAAAGCGTATGCAATCCTTTCTCATGCCATTCTTTGGGACTGTCTATCGTATTCATTTGCTGAATATATGCATGAATATTCGGTATATTCCACTGTCGTGAGACATCATTGAACGAATGTGCCGCCGTCCCCAGACCGATATACGGTTCACCTTTCCAGCAGTCGGAATTATGTCCGGAAAAACGATTGGGTTTGCAGAAATTGGAAATCTCGTAATGTAGAAAATGATTTGTTTTCGCAAATTCGGTCAATAAGCGATATTGTTCGATTGTTTGATCTTCGTCGGGCATCTGGTATTTCTTGGTCTGTATTTGTCGATACAATTTGGAAGAAGGATCTAAAGAAAGACTGTAGCAGGAAAGATGAGCGACCTGTTTCACTTTCTCTAAATTTTTTATCCATTGTTCGTTGGTCAGTTGAGGATAGGCATACATCAAATCGACAGACAGATTGGAAAAACGATATTTGTCGGCTAACTCAAGACAGGTCTCGGCTTGCTTTCCCGTATGAACACGACCCAACAATAGCAGATTGTCGTCCGAAAAAGACTGAATCCCAATGCTCAGCCGGTTGACAGACGTATCGGCAAGCTGTTTTATATATTCTTCGTTCAGATTATTCGGATTAGCTTCAAGCGTAATTTCGACGTTCGGTTTGCATCCGAACACCTTCAGTGCATGGGTGATAATTTGCTCTATTGTTTGGGGCGACAATACGCTTGGCGTTCCTCCTCCTATATATAATGTATCTGCTTGTCGGTAATTCAAATAATCGAACCGTAAATCCATCTCCCGACAAAGCGCTTTTATAAAAAAATCTTTTAACGAAACATCGTCGGAAGAAAAAAAGTTGCAATACAAACACTTCTTTACACAAAAAGGAATATGAATATAAATTCCTGCCATAAAATCAGTTGTAAATCATTCAATTCAGGTTCGTTGCTTTTGCTTGTTCTTGTTCTTTTTCATGATTGGCGTTTAGGAATGAAAATAAAAAACTTATAACAGATAGAAGTTCGACCTCGAAGAGGTCAAATGTTTATAGAAGAAATGTCTCCATCTATTGTACGACCCCGAAGGGGTCGAATGGATACACAACATCTTTTTTCTATAAACATACGATGTCTTCGACATCAAAACCGTCATACATTATTTATTTTCTATTACTTAATCGAAAAAAGAATATACTGTTTCATGTTTCTCAATCAAGACCAATTCCTTTTCATTATCCACGATAGAAAGAGAATTAGTTTTCGTTTCCACTTCCAAGCCGTCTTCATTGTATTGGGTAATATGTTCCGTAAGGACTGTATCTTCGTGATTCAGTATGCTTTCTTTTGTTTTGTTTCCTTTTTCGTCGTACTCGTAACGATGTTTGAAAAACTGACTTCCTGTTTCTATTGTTTTTTCAATCAGCAGGTTATTTTTGTAGGTGTTCTGAACGAGCGTCATCAGATCGCCTTTGTGATTAAAAACAGACTGTTTCGTTACCAAATCGCCATCGTATTCGTATTCTTCTGTACGACGATCATTTTCAACATATTCAATGGTTACAATGCGAATCAGCCGACCTTGTTCGTCGTAGGAGATTGTTTGGACAGATATTGGATCGTTTTCTTCATTTTCGGTTATTTTCACTGGCTTGTTGCCTTCCCATTCGTATTCTTTTTCGACATAAGAAAATCCATTGCTGTAGACAATTACCTTTTGCAATAAGTTGCCTTCTGCGGAATAGTTGTATTTTTCGGTAATTTCATCTTCCATGTATTTTGTCTTGGCTGAAATTAGCGTTCCGTTCTCATTGTAAAAGAAATGCCGCATTTCATAAGGTTCGGAATCGGAATCGCTGTAAAACATTTCCTGAATAAGGACATTGTTGTCGTTGTAAATCCGTTTGATGTAATTTTCGATATTTCCTTCAGCATCAAATGTTTTATCTTCGATGTTGTTGCCATGTTTATCCATTTCAACGCATGAAATCAGATGTTTGTTTTCCACAATGGTATCATCGTAAATATTCACTCTGTCGTAGGTGGCGAAATAGCGGGATATTGTTTTTATTTTTTGCATGATTTTACTCTGAATTTGTAATTGCAAAGGTATAATTTCTACAAATACAATTTGCAAAGAAATTGTTGGTCTAAAAAAAACTGTTTATCAGATAAATAAGCCGTATGAAATCCTTTATTTGTCGGATTGACGCCTTCAAAACAACAGCAGAATGGAATGATTTTACGACAATAGAGTCAAAAACCAATTATTCTTCGTCGTCGTTTTTTGTCAGGAAATCAACAATCTCTTTTTCGTTTAGGGTAACATAGTTATGTCGTCCGACGATTTTCCCGTTTTCGGAAAACAGAATAATCGGCATACTGCCGTCTGTAATTCTCAGAAATGAATCCGGACGAAAGGTAGTATACTCCAAAATCGGAATCTTTTGATCTGTGAAGAACCCGACCATCAGACTGTCGGGCGTTCCCGACCAGAATATTGCTTTTAGATTATCGTCCGATAAATGATTGTTTTTTAATAGCAAATGCAGTTTCAGCGCCGATTGTCTGCAAAAACGACATCCTGTGGAATACAGGCAAATCAATTGTTTTCCCGTTGTAAATGCTGTGCTTTTG
>JAISRU010000207.1 GCA_031273515.1 Bacteroidales bacterium
CGGATTTCTCCCAAAAGTATTATATGGACTTATCTTGCATGGCAACGATTAAATATGCAGGAAGATCCGCGTAAAGCTAATTTTGAAGCAGTACAAAAGATTAATTTTCAAGACGTCAAACAATTTCAAAAAGAGTATGTTGTCGGAAAACCCAGAACATTTGTCCTGCTTGGCAATACCAAAGAAATGGATATGAAATTCCTGAAAACAATAGGAAAAGTAAAAGTACTGAAATTAGAAGAAGTTTTTGGCTTTTAATCCTTCGATACGAAACAAAAATAAAACAGAGGCTGTTCAACAATGAATAGCCTTTGTTTTTATTCTGAGGGGATTTGTATCGTTATAGTTTATACAGCATGAAAAGCGGGTTAATTCTTTTTTTGAGGTGCTATGAAAAATACTTAGCGAGTCGAAACATGGATTATTCACTATTAAATAAAAACAGGATGGACAATTTCATAAATAAAATCATTCAAGGAAACTATGCAGATATTATGCAGCAATTTGACAATAAGGTAATTGATTTGACTATTACTTCACCTCCTTATGACGATCTGAGAAATTACAAAGGTTATGTTTTTCCATTTGAGAAAATTGTACAAGAGTTATATCGGATTACAAAGCAAGGAGGCGTTGTTGTCTGGATTGTCGCAGATGCAACCATTAATGCAAGCGAAACTGGAACAAGTTTTAAACAGGCTCTCTACTTCAAAGAAACAGGGTTTAATTTGCATGATACAATGATTTTTCGCAAAAAAAATCCCATTCCGCAAATTTATCGCAAACGTTATGCAAATGAATTTGAGTACATGTTTATTTTCAGTAAAGGCGTGGTGAAAACGCATAATCCTATTTTAGTGGACTGTATGCACGCCGGATTGGAGTTGAACGAAACGACGTACAAAAATTATTCAAAGAATGAACAGGTACGGGAAAAATTAGCCAAGCCGGTGAAAGAAAAGAAAATCAAAGGTAATATTTGGGAATATGTCGTAGGTAAAAAACAGGAAGATCAGGAAGCAAAAGGACATCCTGCTCCGTTTCCCTGTGAGTTGGTAAAAGATCATATTCTCTCATGGACAAATTGCGGCGATATTGTACTTGACCCAATGATCGGCAGTGGAACAACAGCGAGAGTAGCCTGCGAATTACACAGAAATTATATAGGTATCGACATAAGTCATGAATATTGCAATATGGCAAGACAACGGGTGAAACGAATAGAAAGACAACCCACCATCATGTTTCAAGAAGAAACAACTCCGATAATTCGTTTAGTATCAGAAGAATGACAACAAAGAAAGGTAAATTTTATTATTTCATCATTAAAATAACATACTATGGCAGTTTTTTTTAGAAAAATTCAACGTACCGATCCGCGCAATCCTGCAGGAGAGAAAAAGTGGTACATCATATTGAAAAGTCTGGGTACGCGCAGAACAAAGGAAATCGCACAACGCATGGCTGACGAAACTACCCTCAATCCAAAAGAAGCCGAAATCGGTCTTTATGAGTTTGTAAAAGCGTTGAAAGAAACACTCAAAGAAGGTTATACAGCACAAATAGACGATTTGGGTACGTTTTATCTTACGGCAAACTCCTCCGCATCGGAAACAGAAACGGATGTAAATGCCCGCAACTGCACAGGAATACATATTCGTTTCCGTCCGGATGAAGCATTGCAAAAAGAAATAGATCGTATCCGACTGAAACCTTTAGATGAACTTTCCTCAAAGTAGTACTGCTACTTTCCGCAAAGTAGTCGTACCACTTTCCGCAAGATGGTCATGCTACTTTCCGCAAGGTAGTCGCACCACTTTCCGCAAGATGGTCATAGCGCTTCCAGCAAGGCGCTTGTAACATTTTCCGCAAGGAATTAGTACCGTCTTTTTTAACAATCCGTAAAATATTTTCTCGTCTTGTTTGTCTTCACAAATAGAGAATAATATTTGACTTTTAGAATAATGAATATTGTATATTGGATTATTGGCGCAGTGATTTTGGTTTGGTTTACAATGGGAATGTATCGACACAGGCAAAGACGAAACAAGACAATCCGCATAATTGAAGAAAATTGCACCGGATGCGGGCATTGCGTCAAAAGATGCTCTCACCGTGTGCTGGAGACGGTAAAGACCGAAACGGGAATGTATGTCGCTGTAAAAAATTCGGACAGATGCACTGCCTGCGGAAACTGTATGGGAAAATGCAAATTCAACGCTCTTGAGTTGATTGAAAAAATCTGACAAAAGCAATTGATATGAATTGTTTGAAATGTACCTGTACAGGAGAAAATCGACATATCTGTAACGACTTGATTATCTTGTTCAACAAGTTGAATATTCCTCATCAGGAACAGATTATATTATGGGAAATGATGAACAAAACGACTGATTGCATGAGTCTCAAAAATATTGTGTTATCTTTGCAAAACAAAAAGACGAAACGAAAAAAAATCAAAACATAATCGAACCCGAATGAAACAATAAATTATCAACGTGAAACAGTCAGTTCGCTTACCGGATTGTTCATTACCGAAAAAAGTTATACCTTTGCAACATAAATCAAAAACAGTGAACAATGACAAAGAATATTTCAGGAATAGAAGCACAGACAAGACATGACTACAGCAATATTGACGGCGTCTTAGATAAC
Source organism: Bacteroidales bacterium (assembly GCA_031273515.1). GTDB lineage: Bacteria > Bacteroidota > Bacteroidia > Bacteroidales > WCHB1-69 > JAIROC01. The sequence continues at coordinate 2,656 of JAISRU010000207.1, forward strand.
CTGATTAACAGGCTCAAAGTTTCCAATCCGTATAAAATCATACTGTTCGGGTCGTATGCCAACGGAAGAGAAACGGATGAGAGCGATATTGACTTACTGGTAATTTTAGATAATAACGACGTTGCAAAAAACTACGAAGAAAGACAAACAAAAAAACTATATATAAGGAAGTTAGTACGAGATATAAATTATAAAACAGCGCTTGATATTTTAGTATATTCAAAAGAGGAATTGAAACGACTGAAAGAATATGGAAATTATTTTATTGATGAAATTGAAAAAACAGGAAAAATAATATATGAAAAAGATAGTGAATGATTGGATAATGTTGGCAAAACAGGATATCAGGGCTGCATCGGTAATCATTGTCGAAGAACATCTGACAAATATTGTGGCGTTTCATTGTCAACAGGCAATAGAGAAATGTTTTAAAGCATATATTTTGGAAAATGATATGCAGGTATTAAAAATACACGATTTGCCGAAATTATACGGAATGATTAAAGAAATCAGGGATTTCGGAATAGATGAAGATATATTGGCTTTGATTAATGAAACATATATTGAAGACAGGTATCCGGGTGAATTTGGGTTATTACAGGATGTAATGCCCTCTGATGAACAAGCCCATGATTTTCTGGAATTTGCAAAACAGATAGAAGAAATAATCGAAACTGAATTAAGGAATGGCAAATAAAAAACTTATAACGGATATGAAATTCGACCTCGAAGAGGTCAGATGTTTATAGAAGCAATGTACCCTTCTGTTGTACGACCCCGTTGGGGTCGAATGGAAACACAACATCGTTTTTCTATAAACATACGATACCTTCGGCATCAAAACCATGATACATTATTTATTTTCCATTTTTAATGAGGTAATGAGGTTTGGCGTCTGGGGTAACTCATTGGCTGAGGTAGTTTTGTTAAGAAAATTAGGTGGAAATGAGGTTAAAAAACTCCGAAGGAGTTCAATATGAATAACCCCCAATGAAGCGTAGCGATTGGTGGTAAAAAACAGAATGGAAGGCGAGTTTTCTGGATTGCCACACTCCGCTTCGCTATATTCGCAATGACGACGTGGGTATTTGCGTCCGCAGGCAATTCTCACAATCAATCTTCTCAATTAGATTAAGGATGCGTTTTTCTGCGTGTTTTCTGCGGTATTCTATTGCTTGTCAGCGGAAAAACAATCGTCCGAATGACATGAAATAAAATTTTCAATTCTTTACGCAGACGTCTTTTTGCTGATAATCCACAGAAAAACAAACATGATTAATCCATTGACAAGTAAAAGTTCAAATCCGAAAGCATATCCGAAAAATAATTGCCGAGAATAGCTATTCAAAAATAAACAGATAATCGGAGATAAACATGCAAAGACAGGAACATAAGCATCGAAAATCAGCCTTCGTTTGGTGAAAAGTCCGAAAGCGAAAAGTCCTAATAGAGGTCCATACGTGTAGACGGCAACCTGAAAAATAATCCGAATAAGCGCATCGTCGTGATAACGGGAAAAGAAAAAGATAATCAAATAAAAAAGTAATCCGATAAGCAAATGTATCCCTCTTCGGATTCTTACCTGTTCTTTGGCTGTCTTTTTTGATTTTTGTAGTCCTAAGAAATCCATGCAGACAACCGTTGTAAGCGAAGTAAGGGTTCCGTCGGCGCTGGAATATCCTGCAGCTATTAGTCCGAGTATGAAAACAATACTTACAACAGGCGGTAAATAATCAAAAACAATCGCAGGAAAAATACGGTCTGTTTTCATGTCGGCGATCTCAATTCCGTTGCGCATGGCGTAGATCATGAGCATCCCCCCCAACAACAAAAATAACGCATTGACAAACACTAAAATCCCCGAAAAAGTGAACATGTTCCGCTGAGCTTCTTTCAAGTTTTTGCAACTTAGATTTTTTTGCATCATATCCTGATCAAGTCCGGTCATTGTAATGGTAATAAAAGCGCCGCTGATAATCTGTTTGATAAAAAATTCCGATTCTCTCCAGTTCAAATTAAATACTTCGGCATAACCCTTCAGACGTACTTCCTGCCAGACTTCTCCCAAAGACAGATTGAGTTCCTTGGGGATCAACAGTATGACAAATATCAGACTTATCAGCATGAGCGTTGTTTGCAAAGTATCCGTCCAGACGATGGTCTTGACGCCTCCTCGAAAAGTATAAAGCAAAATAACGACGGTAAATAATAATGCCGTCAGTCCGATGGGAATATGCCAGTGTCGAAAAACAAATTCCTGTAACACATAAATCATCAGATACATGCGAAGCGCCGACCCCGACAAACGAGATAAAATAAAAAAGAATGCTCCCGTTTTGTACGACGCAATGCCAAATCGTTGTTCGAGATAGGTATAGATAGAGATTAAATTCAGTTTGTAATAAAGAGGCAATAAAACGCAGGCAATCACAACATAACCCAACACATATCCGATAACAATGCCAAAATAAGTAAAATGAGTAACATAGACGTCCCCCGGAACAGACAGCAGCGTTACGCCCGAAAGCGAAGCACCTATCATTCCGTAAGCAACGACAAACCATGGAGAACGTCTGTTTCCAAGGAAATACGTTTCATTGTCGGCTTTTCTGGAAGTGAGTATCATGACCAAAAATAACACAACCGTATATAACAAAAAACAACTGAAAAGGATAATTTGCATTATATCGAATTTTT
>JAISRU010000245.1 GCA_031273515.1 Bacteroidales bacterium
ATGCGGGATATTCGGGAACTGACGCAGGAAGAACTTACGACATTTGTAAAAGAAAAACACGAAGCCGCTTTTCGGGCAAAACAAATCAACGAATGGTTGTGGAAGAAAAATGCAGCCGATTTTGAGGCAATGTATACTGTTCCCGTCGCTTTACGAAAAGAAATGGCTGACTGTTTTACCTTGTCTAAGATGAGCATCGCTTCTTACGAGCAAAGCAGGGATGGGAGTTTGAAATATGCGCTTCGGTTGCACGATAATCACTGTATCGAAATGGTTTTAATTCCTTCTGGTAAACGTGTTACGGTTTGTATTTCCTTGCAGGTAGGATGTCCTCTTGCTTGCGCTTTTTGTGCGACGGGTGCTATGGGATTTGTCCGCAATTTAGAGATGTACGAACTCTATGAACAGGTGATACTTGCCAACGAACTTGCTCAACAAAAATACAATTCAGGACTGTCCAACATTGTCCTGATGGGCATGGGCGAACCTTTGCTGAATTTCGAAAATGTATGCAGCGCTATCATATTGATTACTTCGGCACAGGGAATGGCAATGTCGCCTTATCGGATCACGCTTTCTACAGCCGGTATTGCGTCGGAAATTATCCGTCTGGCAGACAGGAAAACAGGCGTTGGACTTGCCGTTTCGTTGCACAGCGCTATCGACAGTCAGCGCAAACGACTGATGCCCATTGCCGACGCAAATCCTTTGTATCTCCTTTCCCAAGCGCTTGTCTATTTCCACAAACAGACCAATCAGCGAATTACAATAGAATACATGTTGCTCGCAGACTTTAACGACAGCATACAGGATGCGCAGGCGCTGGCGTTGTTTTGTAAAAGTTTTCCTGTCAAGATCAATATCATCGAATACAATCAGACGGGACGTCCTCAGTTTAAACGCACTTCCAAAGAACGAATGGAAGCATTTACGGCTTTTTTACAGTCCAAGAACATGCTGGTACAAGTTCGGCGAAGCTGCGGTCAGGATATAGATGCAGCCTGCGGACAATTGGCAATCAAAAACAACAAAGCAAAATGAAATATATAGTCCTGTCTTTGATTTGTTTGTTTGGTTTTCAGTCGTTGCAATCACAGCAATTGTCCCAAATGTACGACGAGGCTGTCAAAAAAATGGAAGCCGCCGATTATACCGGAGCTATTGACGGATTTACAAAGATATTAAATCAGAGTCAATACTATTACGATGCGTATTTGTCGCGTGGCATTTGTTACGAAAAACTAAAGAAAATGAACTTGGCGATTGCCGATTACGATAAGGCGATTGCCAAAAATCCGAAGTTTCATGAAGCATATTATCAGCGGGCGTTGTTTCACACGAATGTCGCCAAGAATGATCAGGCTGCCATTGCCGATTTAAGCAAGGCGATTGAAATAAAACCGACTTACTTTCCTGCTTACCTCCAACGGGGCGATCTGTATTTCAAGAACGAAAATTATCCTCAGGCGCAAGCCGATTATACAAAAGCCGTCGAATTGCGACCCAATTCATGGGAAACGATTTACAAATGCGTCTTTGCCTTTTTGTCGGACGATAAAAGCGATGAAGCCCTTGCAGGATTGTCGTCATGTATTGGTCTGAAACCCGATTTCACCGAAGCCTATTTCCAGCGGGGGAAAGTCTATGAGGAACGGGCAGAATACCCCCGCGCCATAGAAGATTACAGTAAAGTGATTGAAATGGGTCTGCAAACCGACGAAGTGTATGCGCTACGTGCCAATCTTTATTATCAGCTCAAGCAGTATCGGTCGGCGATGGACGATTACACCCTGCTGATTAGTCAGTATAAGAAGCGTCTGCCTGAATTTTATTCTCGACGGGGCGTTTGTTATACTTCTTTGGGCGATTCGGTGAATGCACAGAAAGATTTCACACGGGCAATCTCTATGGACAAGGATAACTATATTATTTATGTCTATCGTGCCGAGAATTTTGTCAAACGACAACGCCTGTCAAGCGCATTGAGCGATTATAACAAGGCAATTCAGTTAAGTCCGAAGTCGTGGGACATTTATTATTCTCGCGCAAAGGTCTATATGGAACGCAAAGACTATCAGCAGGCTTTGGACGACTTCTCCATGGCAATCAAATACAATAAAGAAAAATTTGCCGAAGGATATTTTCTGCGCGGCGCCTGCAAAGACGCATTAAAAGACGTCGAAGGAGCTTGTGCCGACCTCAAAAAAGCAGCATCACTGCATCATCAGGAAGCAATTCAACGAGTGTCAAGATACTGTCGATAATTGAAAATTGAAAATGAGCCTGCGGGCGATTATTGTCTTGAACTCTGATTTATATTTCGGCTACGCTCAATAACCATCTGATTAACTGATGAACATGATTATTAGTAGACAAGTGAATTATTTTACGGTATTCTGCGGGAAAAGATAATCACCCGAATGGCATGAGTAAAAATTCTCAATTATTTTGTGTACTTTTGCAAAATCTATAACAACCCCGACATATAAATATAAATCAGATATATAAACATTATACAAAACCGAATATATGAATAATGAAAGTCAATGCGTCCATAAACCAAAGATAAAAAAGGAAACGCAACAGAAACGTAATCTTAGACTGTTTCCGGTCTTAAAAGAATATTGTTCAAAAAATCCGACCACAGGAATGTTTCCATGGAGTAAAAAGGATACTTTATTTGCTAATGCTGTAAATATACCTGTATGATGTTGCCTGAAGTATCCGTTATTGTTCCGAATTACAATCATGCCTCTTATTTGGTGCAGAGAATAGAAAGTATACTGAATCAAACCTTTCAGGACTTTGAATTGCTGATTTTGGATGATTGTTCTACCGATAACAGCAAAGATATTATCGAACAATACAGAAATCATCCCAAAGTTAAAGTCATTGTTTACAATGAAGAAAATTCAGGTTCGACGTTCAGGCAATGGAATAAAGGGATAGACATGGCTCAGGGAAAATATATCTGGATTGCCGAAAGCGACGACGTCGCAGAAACAAATCTGCTGGAAACTTTACTGCCTCCTTTGCAGGACAATAATGTTCATATTGCTTATTGTCAATCTAATCGTCTGTCAGGAGATGGGATCGTAACCGGAACATGGCTGACGCATACCGAAGATTTAGCTTCACGTTTATTCCGAAAAAACTTCCGCATGAACGGAGTTCGTTTTATCAATAAGTTTTTGATATATAAAAATGTAATTCCCAATGCAAGTGCGGTTGTTTTCAGAAAGTCTGCCTTTTATCAGGCGGGCGCTGCGGACGATTGCATTGAAACATGTGCAGATTGGTTGCTCTGGATGAAAATGTTAATGTCGGGAGATGTTTATTTTCATGCAACGGCATTAAATAATTTCAGATATCATTCGCAAAGCGTT
>JAISRU010000009.1 GCA_031273515.1 Bacteroidales bacterium
AAAGCATCCGAAATAGGAATACCCAAATTATTCAACATGATTGTATTAGGTGGATTTCTGAAATATAAACCGATTGTTCAGGATGAATTTATCCGCAAAGGTTTAGAGAAATCCTTACCACTTCGTCATCACGGTTTGATCCCCGATAACGAAAAAGCCATCAAAGTCGGCATGGAGATAGTACAGCCTTACCATCCGAATTGAGTTTTGCAAGACAATCAAACGATATTATATTATGAAGAGCGTTCATTCGTTGCAGGGATGAACGCTCTTTGTTTTATGCGGTGGACAAGTAAACGATTGTACAAGAGCGAGAAGCGACGCAAATAAGCTACCTGTCTTGCACTTATTCACCCGTCATTGTGAATTGCTTGTACCTCACAATTCGCAATGACGACGTGGAGATTAGCGTCCGAATGGCATGACTGAAAGTCTGTTTTTCAGGACTTCAAACAGTATAATTCCTGTCGCAACGGAGACATTCAGAGAAGGAATGTTTCCTGCGATGGGTATTCGTACCCGTTTGTCGCAAAGAGAGAGATATTGTTCGGAAATACCTTCGTCTTCGCTCCCCATGAGGATACATAGCGGATTGCTGTATTCGTGCTGATAAAAAAGACTGTCTCCTTTTTCGGTACAGGCAATCAGTTCGATGCCGCATTCTTTGAGGTATATCAAGACGTCGAGTAATTTGTCGTGTCGGCAGACGGGTATGGCATGTAACGCTCCCGCAGATGTCTTAACCGCGTCTTCGTTCAATTGCGAACTGTGTTTGGATGGGACAATAATCGCGTCCACTCCGGCACAAGCAGCGCTTCTGGCGATAGCTCCCATGTTGCGGACGTCTGTTATTCTGTCGAGAAGCAATAAAAAGGGTGTTTTACCGTCTTCGTACAAAAGAGGAAGGACGTCGTAAATGTTCTGGTAGACAACCGATGACATAAAACAAACAACTCCCTGATGATTCCCTCTTGTGTATCTGTTTAATCGTTCTGCCGGAACATACTGAAACGGAATATTGTACTGACGAATTAACTGAAACAGTTCTTTGAAATTATCTCCTCTTGCTCCTTTTTGCAGTATTATTTTATCGATATCTTTGTTGTTATTTATGGCTTCTATCACGGGACGAATGCCGTAAATAAGATCGTTGTTCTTTTTATGTTGTTGCATGGATTAATATAATGCTTTGATTTCATGATGAAGCAAAGAAAGGGCATCGTCGAAAGGACAGACCTTGTTTTGCAGGTAGATTTCCAATATCTTTGCCGCCAGTTCATTCCCCTGTGCGTCGATACCTGTTTTTGCCGCCGCTAAGTTGATGATTTTCTCTGCTTCTTCTTTGGCGTTTTTAGCGGCTTTCCATAAGCCGCTCGACACATATACCTGCTGAGACAGATTGTGATCAAACTCATTGCGTATTGTCGTGAGTAAGATGGTACGGTATTGAGAAGACGACAAACCGGCGCTTGGATTGCGCAACAACAACGTATTGGGTTTCATGCGTTCCAAGAGCAATGCCAGACGTTCGTAGGATTGCAGACGAATTGGCGTTGTTATTTGTCTGTTATTGTATTTCAGTTCCAACAATTGTTTTTTCAGTTCTTTCTCACCGATGAGTTTCAGGGTGAAAAAGGCAGTACCGCCAACAAAAAGGGCAGGAAGCGTTATTTTTAATATCTCTAAGAAGGTCTCCATTTATTTTTTATCTTTTAAGAAGTTACTGATGTTCACAGAAAGCGTAAAATGATTGGGTACGGAAGCCAGATTGTTGTGATTGCGAGCATAATATAAATCGAAATGATAGACATGTATTCCGGCTCCGTAGGCAAAACCTGTCATTCCCGGTTTTTCGATACTCCTCATTTCCTGACGGACGTCGTAATTGAACGAAACCTGTAAGGAAATATATTTGACAGGCAATATTTCTAATCCGAAAACAAAATGTCGGAACAGATTATTGGTGAATTGTCTCCATTTGGGTTGTTGTTTTATTTCGCCTGTTTCGGCGTCGATTGTAGCGAAGGGATCGGTGGGGTCGGAGTAGGACAAGTTCCATTTTTGCAGATGCTGCAAGGTGATGCAATACCGGACGGGTAGATGCTGTAACCGCTGAGAAATCGCCAATTGTATTTCTAAAGGAATTTTCTCCCGAATACCGGAATAGGTCTTGAATTGTGTTCCGAGATTACCAATCAACAAAGTCAGCGAAAGATTTTTGGGACGGGAATAATAAGAAGCGGCAAAATCGACGGCAAGTCCTGCCGAGAAATAGCTTTCGTATTTCGAGAATATCCATTTCACATTCATTCCCATCGAGAACATGCTATCGACAAATTCCTTTCCATAGCCTGTTATCAGCGCGAAATCGGACGCGGTAAAGGGCGCTGTTTTGTTACCATAGATATCGTATCCTTCGAAAGAACCGTAAGAGGCAAACTGAAGTCCCAAGTCAAACGTGCCGACGTCTTTAAAGCTGTGAATGTAGTTGAGATGTCCGTAAAGTGCATTGGAGAAATAGTCTACCAGATTGAGGGAAGTCCCCATACTCATCGATGGATTCAGCATGGACGGGTTCATAATCGCCAAGGCAGGATTGTTATCTCTGACAGAGAAAAGTTTTCCTCCCAAAGCCGAAACTCTTGCCGACACAGGCAGGTTTAGGAATTTATAGGTTTCAGTTCCTCCCGTCTGAGCATAAACAGGGGAAGCAAAAACATTTGCACATAAAACTAAAACGAAGACATATTTTCTCATACAATACGACATGTTTCCGTAAAACGTCTTCTATTGATTATTATTGTTTTCCTGCAGTTTTTCGTAGGCATTAATGACCGACGTTACCAAACGATGCCTAACGACGTCTTTCGTATCCAAGTAAACAATGTCAATTCCCTTGACGCCGTTTAAGATATGCGTTGCCTGCAAAAGACCGGAAGTTTGATGAGGCGGCAAATCAATTTGTGTCAGGTCGCCGGTTATAAGGAATTTGGCATTGTTGCCCATTCGGGTCAGGAACATTTTCAGTTGAGTAGTGGTTGCATTTTGAGCTTCATCCAGAATAACGTAAGCATTGTTTAAGGTTCGTCCGCGCATAAACGCTAAAGGAGCAATCTCGATAGTGTTGTCTTCCATATAACTTTTCAGACGCTGCCCCGGAATCATCTCCCGCAAAGCATCGTAGAGCGGTTGCAGATAAGGATCGAGTTTGTCGCGGAGGTCTCCGGGCAGGAAGCCCAGATTTTCACCGGCTTCCACAGCGGGACGTGTTATGATTATCC
>JAISRU010000069.1 GCA_031273515.1 Bacteroidales bacterium
CCCCAGACAACCATCTTGGGAAAAACGCCAAAACCTTTCGTATAATAATGTCCCGATTTGATGCGCAATGCCAGCATCTCTCCCAAAGTAGCCAGTACCGCAAATTTGACAAACGCCATCATATAAGGATGAGCAACATTGATAGACATATACGTATTCACCAGAGAGGGCAATAGAAAAAACGGAACGAAAAGTACATGAATAATTGCCAAAACTGCTAAATCTGCTTTTTTCATCTTTGATTTGTTAATTTATTCAACAGTTACCGATTTTGCCAGATTTCTGGGCTGATCTACATTCCTTCCGCGCATAACGGCAACATGATATGCCAGCAATTGCAAAGGAACAGTCGCTAAAAGAGGAACAAGCATTTCTTCCGTTTCAGGAATTTCAATTACATAATCCGACAGATTTCTAACGTCGGTATCTCCCTGCGTTACAATGGAAATGATTTTCCCTTTGCGTGTTTTCACTTCCTGAATATTGCTTACCACTTTGTCGTAAGTTCCATTTGTCGTTGCGATTACAACAACGGGCATGTCTTCGTCTATCAATGCAATAGGACCATGTTTCATCTCTGCCGCAGGATAGCCCTCGGCATGAATATAAGAGATTTCTTTCAATTTCAGAGCGCCTTCCAACGCAACAGGATAATTGTAATTCCTGCCCAGATACAATGCATTGTTGAATTGTTTCATATAAGCGGCAATTTCTTTCATCAGATCATTTGAGTCGAGAATTGTTTTTATTTTTCGCGGGATGCTTTCCAATTCGTTGATAATTGTTGCATACCTTGTTTTTGAAATTTTCCCTTTTCGTTTCGCCATGCACAATGCCATCAAAGTAAGCACTGTTACCTGTGCCGTAAACGCCTTGGTCGAGGCAACGCCTATTTCAGGTCCGGCATGGGTGTAAGAACCTGCGTGCGTCGCTCTCGCAATAGACGACCCGACAACATTGCATATCCCCAAAACGGTAGCGCCTTTCTGACGAGCAAGTTCGATAGCCGCCAGCGTATCTGCCGTTTCTCCCGATTGCGAAATAGCAATTACCACATCGTCGCTGTAAATAATCGGATTCCGATACCTGAACTCGGATGCATATTCCACTTCCACAGGAATACGTATCAAATCTTCAAACATATATTCCGCTACCAATCCGGCATGATAGGATGTTCCGCAGGCAACAATAATGATGCGTCTTGCACGAAGAAGATGTTCCTCGTATTCGACAATACCGCCCAAAGCGACAATCTCCTTGACCGAATTTAATCTCCCGCGCATACTGTCCGCAACAGAACGAGGCTGCTCGAATATTTCTTTCAACATAAAATGCTCATAGCCTCCTTTTTCAAGTTCGCTGAGCGTCATTTCCAATTTTTCGATGTAATGCGGTCTGTTTTTATTTTTTATGGTCTTGATGCGGATATCGTCTCCTTTGGTCAGGACAGCCATTTCTTCATTCTTCAAATAGACCACTTTATCGGTATATTCCACCAGAGCAGACCCGTCGGAAGCGATATAATATTCATTCTGTCCGAACCCAATAATCAAAGGACTTCCTTTGCGAGCAACAACCAGCGTATTCGGATCATCGACAGACATCACAATAATAGCGTAAGTCCCCACAACCTGACTTAATGCCAGACGTACCGCTTCGGGCAATTCATTGTTTCCAACCTTTTTAATGTCTTCTATCAGATGAATAAGGACTTCCGTATCCGTATCGCTTTGAAACACATAGCCTCTGTTTATCAATTCCGTTTTCAGCGCCTGATAGTTTTCGATAATTCCATTGTGTATCAAAGCCGTTCTGCCGTCGGAAGAGAAATGAGGATGCGCATTGACGTCGTTTGGTTCTCCGTGGGTTGCCCAACGGGTATGCGCAATGCCTGTTATGCCTGAAAGATTTTTGTCTTCACAGTATTTTTCCAACTCGCATACTTTTCCCTGACATTTGTAAATATTGATTTTATCGGACTGTAACAATGCAATTCCTGCGCTGTCGTAGCCTCTGTATTCCAGACGATGCAATCCTTTCATCAGGATAGGATACGCATCCTTATTGCCAAGATAACCTATTATTCCACACATAAGTCTGTGAGTTTTTATTTATTAATAATTGTGTAATAAATTTCCAATCGCAAGCGTTTATCGATGTCTGCCGCCAAAGAGGGACGGGGACCATAGATCATTAAGCGAGATAATCGTGTTGCGCTGGGATTGATCAGTATATTCACAGAATAATTACTTCCTCTTCCATTGACTAAATTCTGAATATACTGCGTTATATGGAAACGATATTCTTTTTTTGTCTGATTATATGTTCCTCCGAAGTAATCACTTCCCAAGTAGAAATCGGGCAAAAGATTTCCCAGATTTGTAAGCGGATCGGTATAAGTCAGGTTCAAAGCGCCCGCAGGAGGATAATCGGACGAAGCATCTTCCATGCAATTAATGATCAATGAGGCACGATGGATCACCACTTGTTGATCATTAAACGTCGATTTTAAATAAGGAAATCCCAATACGACTTTCACGCCTGCTCCTGCTTGCAGATACAGAATATCCGAAGCGCTTGTATGATTTCCATTCAATTGATCACGCAGATGGGATGTAGCTCCGGCATAATTAAAATGATCCACCGCTCCGAAATGAAGGGTAGACTCGTTCAACCTGTAGATATACTGCTGATTTTTCGCCAGAGAATTACTATAATACAGCGTCAGACCCGAAACGGTCATATTGCACGAAATCATACATCCGTTTCCTGTCATTGCATCTGCTTTGAGATACAGTCCTTTGAAATAGTCTAAAAATGCGGCGTCATTGGCATACACGGATGACGGAGCATCAATAAATTTACTTTTCGCAAAATCGTTCTTCAGTTTGACGCGAAAATAATAAGGAGAAGCCGAAGTATCCTGTTTGGTGTTCGGACGGGGAGTTATATAGAGATTATTATCTTCTGTCAGATTGACATTGTCGTAATTGAGCGAAGAGAGCGTATAATAATTTGTATTTTCGATCAATTTGTCGGTCAGTTCGTAAGCCCTAAGACGGAAAGCATTCAGGGTATCTCCGTAATATCCTGAATAAGTAAGTGTTAAGACTAAGGAATCGACCTGTACATTGTCCCCGAAGTTCGCATTAAACGACGAAAGACGAAACTGCGTATAAATTCCTGCCTGCGTTTCTCCAAAAACAGGATCATTCATGTATCCGAGCATATTGACCGATACATTCGACGTAATCAGACTGTCGTGGACAGCAGAATAAGCCTCAACAGTTGTCGAATCAAAATGATCGGTATTTAAAATCTCGTCTTCCGGTTGGACGTCCAATCCGATCAATCCGGGGTCTTCTTTACAGGCGATAGCGGCAAACAACAAACAAACAATACAAACGGAAACATTGAAAACTTTCTTCACTTTATATTTTTGTTTAACAACGAACATTATACAATACTATTGTACAAATCGATATAATCTTCGGCATACTGTTCTTCTTTGTGTTCAAAGAAAGGTTTCTGGGTATTTTGGATATACGTCCGCATCTTGTCCTGAACATCTTTATGAGATATTACGACAGCATCGGAATAGTCTATTGCCAATTTGGTCGTAGATTCAAAGGACGCCTGTTTGTATAAAGAAGCATCTTTTTGAGGAATACCTGCCGTTTTGAGTTTGAGATGAAAGTTGCGCAAAGTTTTGTCGAAAGCGTCGTTATAGACCGAATAGATTACTTTTGAATTGGCAAACAAGGGATTATCGACGTAAATCTTTTTGATAAAGACAGGTACAAGGCAGGTTATCCATCCATGACAATGAATAATATCCGGGCTCCATCCCAGATTTTTGACCGTTTCAATCACTCCTCTGACGTAAAAGATAGCGCGTTCGTCATTGTCGGAAAAGAATTTTCCGGTAGTATCGTGCAGCATTGATTTGCGTTTAAAGTAGGATTCACTGTCGATAAAGTAGGTCTGCATACGGACAGACTGTATAGAGGCGACTTTAATTAACAGGGGATGATCATTGTCGTTGATGACGATATTCTGTCCGGACAAACGAATGACGTCGTGTAATTGATTTCTACGTTCATTAATCATACCGTATCGGGGCATAAAAGTTCTTATATCCAATCCTCTTTCCTGAATGCTCTGAGGAAGATAGCGCCCTATGACTGACATATATGAGGATTCCACATAAGGAGTGATTTCCTGATTTACAAAAAGTATTCTTTGTGCTGACATATTTTATCGTTTCACTATAATTTTTTCAAAACCGTGCAAAGATACAAAAAATAATTGAGAATCGAGCGTTTTCTTTTATCTTTCATGCCATTCGGTCGATTATTGTCCTGAACTGCGATTAATTAGTGGACAAGCAGACAAGAGAACAATTCTGCATAACTCTGCGGTATTCTACGGGAAATAATAATCACCCGTATGCAATCATGTTAATCAATTAATCAGATAAATCAGAGTTCAAAACAGAAGCGACCGTATGGCATGACTGAAAATTCTCAATTCATTTGACTATCTTTGCAGAAATTTCAAGTTGTCTATGGATGACAAAAAGAGTTATTAATATAAATCTGATTAGTAAGATGAAAGGAATTATTTTAGCAGGAGGTTCAGGCACACGTTTGCATCCGCTCACTTTGGCTATGAGCAAACAGTTGATGCCCATATACGACAAACCCATGATTTATTATCCGTTGAGCGTATTGATTTCGGCGGGAATACGGGACATTTTAATTATTTCGACTCCGCATGATCTGCCCAATTTTGAAAAACTCTTGGGCAACGGAGAACAAATAGGGTGTAATTTCAGTTACGTCGTGCAAAATGTCCCCAATGGATTGGCTCAGGCATTTGTCTTGGGAGAATCGTTTATCGGTAAAGACAAAGTATGTCTTGTGTTGGGTGATAATATCTTTTACGGAAGCGGCTTTAACGAAAAAACACAGGCATGTATCGATCCTGAAGGAGGTATTGTGTTTGCCTATCATGTCAACGACCCCGAACGTTACGGTGTTGTCGAGTTTGACGAACATTTTACCGCTTTGTCCATTGAGGAAAAACCACAGTTGCCCAAATCGAACTATGCCGTACCCGGATTGTATTTCTACGATAATTCGGTGGTGGACGTCGCAAAAAACATACGTCCGAGTGTGCGGGGAGAATACGAAATAACGGATATTAATCGACACTATCTCAGTGAGGGAAAGTTGAAAGTATCTATCCTGGAACGCGGAACGGCATGGTTGGATACAGGGACTTTCAAATCGCTGATCGAAGCCGCTCACTATGTGCAGGTAATCGAAGACCGTCAGGGTAAGAAAATCGGATGTATCGAAGAATGCGCCTACGAACAGGGCTTCATCAACGACGAGCAACTACAGCAAATTGCAGAACCTCTGCTTAAAAGCGGATACGGACAATATCTGATGCGTCTGTTGAAATAATAACTTCGTCGATGTTTTATGGATACGAATACCATTATTCTGGCTTTTGCATTGACGCTTTTTGCGGGTTTATCCACAGGAATAGGCAGCGCCATTGCTTTTTTCGCCAAACGGACAAGTAAACGTTTTCTTTCGCTTGCTTTGGGTTTTAGCGCCGGTGTGATGATCTATATTTCGTTTGTGGAACTTTTTCCGCTTGCCGTATCTCATTTTGAACAGACCATGGACAAACGTTTCTCGGAAGGATTTACGGCTGTCGCTTTCTTTGCAGGCATGTTTCTGATTGCCATTATCGACAGACTGATCCCTTCTTACGAAAATCCTCATGAAGTCAAATCCTTAGAAACATCCAACGGGCAATCGGAATACAAAGGATTGAAACGAATGGGAATTTTATCAGCTATAGCGATTGGCATACATAATTTCCCTGAAGGCATGGCGACCTTTACTTCTTCGCTGGCAGACAAAGAAATTGCTTTTCCGATAGCGATAGCCATTGCACTGCATAATATTCCCGAAGGCATTGCGGTATCGATGCCTGTTTATTTTGCTACAGGGAATAAACGAAAAGCATTTTGGCTTTCATTTCTTTCGGGTTTGGCGGAGGTCTTGGGAGCAGTGATTGCTTTTGTTTTGATTCGGTTTGTGTTTGGCGTCAGCAGTACGGTTCTGGGGATTATGTTTGCTGCTGTTGCGGGAATTATGGTCTTTATTTCTATCGACGAATTACTGCCTGCCTCTAAAGAATACGGAGCGCATCACCTTTCTATCTACGGACTTATAGCCGGAATGATTACCATGGCTGTAAGTCTGATTCTGTTGTGAATACAATTTTTGTCTTGAACCGTGATTATTAGTGAACAAGTGGACAAGATCGCAAGCGACGCAAACAACCTGCCCGTCATTGTGAATGTAGCGAAGCGGAGTGTGACACCCGACGCAGCGAGTGAGCGCAGAGGCAAACTTGTTTGACTATGCCGAACCGCAAGGAGGAAGGCGCAGCCAATCCA
>JAISRU010000168.1 GCA_031273515.1 Bacteroidales bacterium
TCTGCCGTTCTTTCTCCGATAGACATATTGTGTTCTCTGCGCATATAATCTTCGATGTCGGTATTAAATTCATCGCCTGCGGTCTTGACGGATTTATTGCTAACAATCCCGCCCAGAGCAATTACCGCAATTTCGCTGGTACCTCCGCCGATGTCTACCACCATATTGCCGGTAGGTTCCAAAACATCCAATCCGATACCTATTGCGGCAGCCATGGGTTCGTGGATAAGACGAACTTCCTTCGCTCCTGCCTGTTCGGAAGAATCTCTGACAGCCCGTTCTTCCACTTCCGTAATGCCCGAAGGAATACAGACTACCATTTTTAACGTCGGAGGAAATAAGGATTTTTGTTTGGCATTCATCATGCGCAAAAACTCAATCAGCATCAGTTCAGACGCCTGAAAATCAGCAATAACGCCGTCTTTTAAAGGACGAATAACTTTGATATTATCCGGAGCGCGTCCGTGCATCATTAAGGCTCTGTCTCCTACAGCCACCAATTTTCCTGTGTTGCGATCTACTGCAACTATCGAAGGTTGATCAATAACAACTTTATCATTATGAATAATCAGCGTATTTGCTGTGCCAAGGTCTACTGCAATCTCTTTGGTAAAAAAAGAAAATAATCCCATTCTGTATTTATTTTTAAAGGTTTATATATA
Source organism: Bacteroidales bacterium (assembly GCA_031273515.1). GTDB lineage: Bacteria > Bacteroidota > Bacteroidia > Bacteroidales > WCHB1-69 > JAIROC01. The sequence continues at coordinate 663 of JAISRU010000168.1, forward strand.
CGTAAGTCATTCTGTAAGGTTACGCTTTTAGTTTAGTGTTTGAAATGTCTGACGCCTGTGAAAATCATAGCAATGCCGGCTGTGTTGCAGGCGTCGATAGAATCTTTATCTCTGATTGAACCTCCCGGTTGTATAATTGCCACAATGCCTTCTTTGGCGGCGATGTTCACACAATCGGCAAACGGAAAGAACGCATCGGAAGCCATTACTGCTCCATGTAAGTTCATGTTGAACGATTTGGCTTTGGCAATAGCATGATTCAACGCATCCACTCTCGAGGTTTGTCCCATGCCGGATGCCAGAAGCTGTTTGTTTTTTACTAACACAATCGCATTGGATTTCGTATGTTTCACCAATATATTGGCAAAAAACAGATCTTCCAACTGTGATTGACTCGGACGTTGTTCGGTAGGATAGGTCAGCGTATCTTTTTTCTCAATGCTGACGTCCCGTTCCTGTTCTATTACGCCGCACAATAAACTGCGGAATTGTATCTTAGGCAAACTAAACAACTTTTGTTTCAGTATAATTCTGTTCTTTTTGCTTGATAAGAGTTCCAATGCTTTTTCGTTGTAATCGGGAGCAATCAAAATTTCAAAAAACAATTTATGTACTTCTGTTGCTGTCTTTAAATCCATCTTTGCATTACAGATAATTACTCCTCCGAAAGCGGAAACAGGGTCTCCTGCAAGTGCGTCCTTCCAAGCCTCCGTCAAATTATTCCGTAGCGCAACGCCGCAGGCATTGTTATGTTTGATGATGGCAAATGCCGACTTTTCCAAATCATTCATCAAAGAAACAGCAGCTTCTATATCCAACAGATTATTGTACGAAACTTCTTTTCCGTTCAACTGGTCGAAACATTTTTCCATGTCGCCGTGGTACACAGCCGACTGATGCGGATTTTCTCCGTAACGAAGCTTTGTCTCTCCTGAAAACCAATTCGAAATAGCCGTATCATAATGAGAAGTTTCTTTGAAACAACAAGACGCAAATTCTTTTCGCTGTTCTAAGGATGTATAACCGTTTCCCGATTGCAAAATATTGATAAACTCCTGATAATAACGACGGGAAGGCACACAGATAACATCCGCATAATTTTTGGCTGCCGCCCTTATCAGCGAAATGCCTCCTATATCTATTTTCTCTACGATCTCTGTTTCTTCGGCAGTTTGTTGAAGCGTTTCTTCAAAGGGATATAAATCGACAATCACCAAATCAATCGGAGGAATGTTGTAGGTTTGTGTTTCTTTAATATCTTCTTCTTTTTCACGACGATATAAAATACCTCCCATGACAACAGGATGCAATGTCTTTACTCTTCCTCCGAAAATGGAAGGGTAGCCGGTCAGACTTTCAATGCTTGTCGCCGGAATGCCGATTTCCTGAAGGTAATGATAAGTTCCTCCCGTAGAAAAGATATTAATATTTAACAAATGCAGTTTTCTTGCAATCGAATCTAAGTTTTCTTTATTGTAAACAGTAATTAAGGCGTTATGTATTTTCTTCATAAACAAACAATTAAATAGGTATATATATATGCGCATTCTCAACTGAGAATAATGTCTGCAAAATTACATTATTTTCTTTACAAGAACATCAAATTCGTTAAAGAATCGCTCTACAAGTGATTTTTTTCAATAATAAAGATATTCGCAAGAGATGCAAACACCGAAATTGCTTTTGTCTTGTTTCTACCAATATATCGTTCCTACGGAACGTTTTTGTAATCAACCCTGACGGATAGTGAGGAACAACAATACCTGCGGTGTTCATCCTATGCAATGACGGGCGGATTATTTGCGTCCGCAGGCAATTCTCAATTATTTTTTATATCTTTGCATTCATTTTGCAAATAACTATTTATGAGAACAGAAGAGAGAAAAAAGTTCATCAAAAGACATG
>JAISRU010000191.1 GCA_031273515.1 Bacteroidales bacterium
TATTAATGTATCTTCGCTCAAACAGTCTGCTTCATCAAAGAGAATAATTAATGGTTTGTCGAGCAACATGCAAAACCGCGTGAGTACAACTCTTAAAACATTGGTAAAATTTTTGTAATTGGCGTTTTGGGCGAAATGTTCAGCATAAGGAATATTCGAGAAATCAAGATCGGCTTTAATTTTTTCTACAATTTCTGGTATTCCTTCTCTCGGATCAACAATTCTTTCCATGTTTTCCAACGAACAAAGCAATGTATAGTATTTTCCTTCGGCATTAAGTCGTTCGGTTAGATCGTTCAGATAAGTCGTTTTACCGCTTTGACGTGCTGCATGAATCACAAAGTACTGTTTCATGTCTATCAGTTCTTTTACTCCCTGCAAACGGGTAGACGCCTCTATCATATAATGTTCTGCCTTGTTACAAGGTCCTGATACGTTAAAATATCGCATAATTCATTCTTGTTTTATGTGTTTATATTACACTGCAAAGATAGCATATTTAATTGAGAATTGAGAATGGCGCAAGCGACGAGTCTGTTTTTCCCGCTGAATATCGCAGAATTGTTCACTTGTCCACTTGTCCACTTGTCCACTTGTCTACTCGTTTACTAATAAATCACAGCTCAAGACAAAAGCATCCGTATGGCAATTCTCAATTATTTGGATGCATACCTGACGGCATGCAAATTTGGTTTTTTATCGTTTGTTTCTACCGAGCGATACATTCCTACGGAATGTGCTCCAATTTGCAATTTAATAATCATGTCAATCAGTTATCCGACGCAGCGAGTGAGCGCAGAGGCAGCTTGCTGACTATGCCGAACCGCAAGGAGGAAGGCAAAGCCAATCAGATAAATCACAGTTCAAGACAGAAGCGTCCGCAGGCACAATCAATTTTCAATTTTCAATTATTTACGCTTGTTCACTAAATATTAAAAGCCAATCCATAGTCCGAGTATGGCTGTCAGCAAAGCGATTGCTCCTTTGATGAGTTTGAGCCATAGAAAATGTTTTGGTTTTTCGGCAATCAGGGGTAATCCGCCATGTCCTTCCTGCAGGATTGAATTGGCAAGCAAGACGCTAAAAGGCGCTATTCCTTCCATAAAAAGAAACAAAATAATTAAATTGGGACCCGATTCCGGCAAAAGAGCTATCAATAAGGCAAAGAGCAACAAGACTATCTTTCCCCACGATTTGTAAGCGAAAGCGTCTATATCTACAAAGAAAATCAATAGTTTCACAAAGAGCATAATCACAAATATCCAGATGAAAATCTTTAAAAGATGTTTGCCGACAACATGGTTCAATATATGTTCTTCAAAGAAATGATTGTTTACGGTGAACAAAAGCAGCAAAGTGAGAAAAGCAATAAGCAAAAAAACAGCGCTCTCTTTTGAAACGGAAAACGATGTCTGCTCAGTATGTTCGTCGGTAGAGGCGTGTTCATGTTCTTCGGAAGCAAAGAACCCGACAGCAGCGGTATCCGTTTGAACCGACAAGGGAAAAGCATCGGATACGGAATGATTATGTCCCAGAAAACCTGTTGCTATTCCGACAATAAACAGTATGGTGAAGAATATCATCCATACGCGGGACAATAAGACTTTCCCGAAAAGATACCTCGCTCTTTTGCCTGTGTGCGTGTGAGAACAATCCTGTTCATGTATTGCGAATGCGTCTTCTTCTGTGACTGTCGGTTGTATTCTTGTTCGTTTGCGAAGCAGCAAATCGGCGCTGTATCCGGCGATAAGGGCGATACCAAATAAAATACATATCAAAATCAGCGTCTGTTCGGGGATAAACGAGTACATGAAAAACGCTTCATCTCCAAATCCTGTAATTGCAGCGGCAAGCAAACTGCCAAATGTTACCAAACGATGCGTGTATAACGAAACAATCGCAAATATTCCGATACAACCGGGAATTAATCCCACAAGAGCGGCAAAACCTATCTGCATAGATGGATGTTTTTGAATTAAAACAAGCAGTTTCCCCTGTGTTTTGACATTGATAAATTCGATAAGCATCATCATCATGATAACGACACAGGTGATAATGATTACAATAGACATAAAATCAATGACGACGAACATATTACTCATTTATTTTTTTATCATGGACAATTCAAAATCAATTCTGTTGAGCAACGACCTGCTCAGGGTTATTTCGTCGGCATATTCAAGTTCGTCGCCTACGGGTAAGCCACGAGCGATAACAGTCGTTTTGACAGGATGCAAAGAGGTCTGAATTTGTTTAAAAATATAATATCCTGTCGTATCGCCTTCTGTTGTTGAAGGAAGAGCCAATATAAGTTCCTCGGTTTTTTCGTGCAGCAAGCGGTTGAACAATGACTCTAAATTCAGTTCTGTGATCCCCACGCCATTCATGGGAGAAATAACGCCTCCTAAAATATGATAGACGCCCTTGTAGGAATGCGTATTTTCAATTGCAATCACATCCCGTATATCCTGAACCACACAGATCATCGAGCCGTCTCTTTTGGGATTTCGGCAAATGTCGCAATGATCGCTGTCCGATATATTGTGACAACGCTTACAATAAAATATCTCATTGCGCATCGATGAAATGGCGGACGTAAATGCCGAAACCTCCGACATTGGCTGTTTGAGAATATGCAATGCCAATCGGACGGCGCTTCTTCTACCTATACCGGGAAGTTTAGCTATTTGATTAATAGCGTTTTCTAATAATTTTGACGAATATTCCTGCATGCGTGCAAAATTACACTATTAAATTGAGAATTGAGAATTGAGAAGGGTGCATTTCAAATTGTCGCAAGCGTAAAAAATCCCGCAGGGATGTAATTTTATTAACCGTAGCCACAATTCTGTCCCGTTAGGGACAAAATATTGGTAGAAAACATCACAACATTTTTCTTGCGCCGTCCTGTCAGGGACGGAATGTGACGGTTATCAACATATTGTCCCTAAGCAGGACAAGCCGGAAGCAAAAAGGTATTTGAATAGTCTACCAACAATAA
>JAISRU010000211.1 GCA_031273515.1 Bacteroidales bacterium
ATTTGAAATGCACCCGGGGACTATATGATATTCTATTGCTACTGCAGTTGTTTTGTTGGAAAAATCAGGTGGAAATGAGGTTTTTGTTCTACCAACATTTTGTCCCTAACGGGACAGGCGTGGGTATTTGCGTCCGAATGGCACAATCAATTTTCAATTTATTAAATCCTGATCCAGATAATTTGGGACAACCATAATCTCAATAAAAAGGTGTACCTTTGTAGAAATTTTTACAAAGATATAATGTATGGTACTTTGGAATAATCATGCTGAAATACAGTTCTTTACTGAAGCATTGAAAAATTTTGCTTCACCGGAACAACTTTTTTACAATCTGCACGATGGATATTTTGCATATATACCGAAAGGTAAAGATGCTGAAAATCAAACGCTGCAAAGCAGAAACTCATTGATAGGACAATTCACTGAAAAATGGTGTAAAATGCTACTTGAACCAATTGCACAAAAATTGGGATTATATGTATTGAATAATGTCGTGTGCGAAGAACTTGGACTGTCAAGACAAACGAGCGCCGACCTTGCATTTTGTACGACAAATCAAATACAACAACAAGCAGAAAACATAAAAATATTTTTTGAAATTAAAATGAGTGTTGTGTCAAACTACAAATTTACTGCACCAAATAACATTGTGTTTGTTGGAGATTATAAACAACATAAAGGAAATCCTTCTTTACTCCGCTCCGACTCAATGCTTAAAGCAATTGGAAAGTCTATTAATGTGCGAGTGTCAGGAATTTCTTCTACAAAAATACCCATTGTCATATTAGGCAACAGTCCAATCACATCAAATTATATAAGAAAAGTAGATTTTCTCAAAACATCAGGTGTAATTCAAGGCTTTTGGTCATTAAATCCTCAGCCCACCGATACCGAATTTGTCAAGGATACTCCTCATTTAGGATTTCAGACAATTATTGATGAAAATAAATTGTTTGAAAATTGTCAGGAACTTATTCAAACCGATATGAATTATTTTTCTTCGATGATTTCAAAAGCAAAACTTGGAGAGATAATTAAAATAGCAAGCCAAGAAAAAGATGATACAGCAAAAGCAGAAAAATTTTTAACCTTAATCCATAATTAATCATGAAAAAAAAGACAGGAACAACGACAAGTGTATTTGGCACAAGCGGACGAATTAATCATGACAGTTCAAAATTCTATGATTCAAAATTATATAAAGAACTTGGAGAAAAATCGGATGTAGATAAATGCTTGAATGAATTTCCAAAAGATATAGAAAATAAATTTATTCTAGGATCTGCTGAAAACATGAAAGAAATACCCAATAATTCAGTACATTTAATGATAACCTCTCCGCCATATAATGTTTCAAAAGAATATGATGACGACTTGTCATTAAACGATTATCTACAATTGTTAGAGAATTCATTCAAAGAAACATATAGAGTGCTTGTCAACGGAGGCAGAGCTTGTATAAATGTTGCAAATCTTGGACGTAAACCGTATATTCCACTTTCAGATTACATATCCAAGATGATGATAAAAATTGGATTTAATATGCGAGGTGAAATTATTTGGAATAAAGCAGCAAGTGCAAGTCCGTCGACAGCGTGGGGAAGTTGGCAAAGTGCGGCAAATCCAATTTTAAGAGATATTCATGAATACATTTTAATTTTTTCAAAAGGAGATTATAATCGCGTAAAAGGCGAAAGAGAAAATACCATTACCAAAGAACAATTTATGGAATGGACGAAATCAATATGGACAATGAATGCCGAAAGCGCCAGACGAATAGGGCATCCTGCCCCATTCCCTGAAGAATTGCCATATAGACTTATTCAATTGTATTCTTTCAAAAATGATATAATACTTGACCCGTTTATGGGAAGTGGAACAACGGCAGTGTCTGCATTAAAAAGCGAAAGAAAGTTTGTTGGATATGATATTTCTCAAGAGTATATTAATCTTGCTAATAAACGAGTAATACTAACTTGCTAAAGAGAATTGAGAATTAGCTTACGCAAAAATATTCTGGATTGCTTCTTCGCTGACGCTCATCGCAATGACGACGTGGGTATTTGCGTCCGAATGGCACAATCAATTTTCAATTCTCAATTAAATATGTTATCTTTGCGACTTGAAATATCTTTAAAAGAAATACATTCCATTTTTGCATGAAGACATTACAACAACAACAATCTCAATCGTTCAGTTTGTTTATAATTGGATCGTTGTTTTTTATTTTTGGATTTATTACTTGGCTAAACAGTCAACTTATTCCCTTTTTGAAGCAGGTATGCGATCTCAAGACAGATACTCAAGCCTATCTTGTGACATTTGCGTTCTATATTTCCTATTTTTTCATGTCGATACCATCGTCGTATATTCTGAAAAGGACAGGCTTTACCAATGGGATGGTCTTGGGACTATTGGTTATGGCATTAGGATCGCTTTTGTTTATTCCTGCGGCGTTAGGTCAGCGGTATATCCTGTTTCTGACGGCTCTGTTTATACAAGGATCGGGACTCGCTCTTCTACAGACGGCTTCCAATCCTTATGTTGTCGTTTTAGGAAGTCCCGAAAGCGCCGCAAGACGCATCTGTCTGATGGGAATATGTAATAAAACCGCCGGAATGATCGGTATTTTTATCTTCGGGACAATCCTGTTTTCCAATATGGAAGCAATATCTTCCAATCTGATCCACTTGACCGGAGAAGCATACGAAGCTGAATTACAAATGCTCTCCTCTCGACTGATTTTCCCTTATATCGTCATAGCCGTTGTTCTTTCATTGCTCGCTCTGATGCTGCTACGGTCGAACTTGCCCAAAATCGAACCCGAAGAAAAAGAAGAAAATAAAGTAGAGAAGTCTGTTTTTTCGTCTTCTTATTTGTATCTGTGGTTTGGAGTGATAGCTATTTTTGCTTACGTCGGAGCAGAGGTAATCACAATCGATACGCTGACGCTATATGGAAATTTTCATGGGTATGAAAGCGTTGTGGCTAAAAATTTCAGCGTATACAGTTTAATTGCGTTGACGGTCGGCTATTTAGTGGGGATTGTCCTGATGCCAAGATTTATCTCCCAACGAACCGCTTTGACCATATCCTGTGTGCTGGCGTTAATTTTAGTTTGTCTTGCGATAATTGTTCCTTCTTTACTATCCATTGGACTGATTATCGCATTAAGTTTCGCTCATGCAGTGATGTGGCCCTGTATCTGGCCCCTGTCGCTCAAAGGTCTGGGAAAACACACCAAAGCAGGCTCTGCCTTTCTGATTATGGCTATCGCAGGAGGCGCCCTTTTACCTTTGTTATATGGTCTGCTTTCTGAAATAAGCAATCGTCAGCGGGCATATCTGATTTTGATCCCGCTCTATATTTATATTTTATTTTTTAGTATCTACGGTTCTAAAACCGGCAAAAACAACATCTGATTATGTACAGAAAAAATCGAAAATATCTTTTATCGACAATGATTGGTCTGTTATTCACAGCGCAATCGTTACAGGCGCAGGACAGTCTTTATGCGCGCAATGTCATCGCAACGCTTGCTTCTCCCGCTTTTCACGGAAGAGGCTATGCCTTTAAAGGAGACTCGATTGCCGCCGATTACATCAGTAAAGAATTTGGTCGACTAAATCTCAAAAGCAAAACGTCGGATTATTTTCAATCTTATTTTGTGTCGATGAATGTGTTTGAGCAGAACACCCGCATCGACTTTGGCGCAAATTATCCGACGACTTCTTTTTCGGATGCGATGCAGATTGCCATGTATTCGGCATCTGTAAAGGGCGACTTTAAAATCGTTCCCGCAACCGACGATATGCTTCTCAAGACACAGAAGACGTCTGCATTTAAAAACAAATTCATCGCGGTGGACATGAGTTCGGACAGCATGGACAAAGAGGTTCGGAAAGAATGGGGTCGGGTTATTCGCAACAATCTACTGAAGGCAAAGGGTTATGTTGTGCTCAAAGACAAACTAAGTCCTTATTCTCCGGGGGCGGGAACGATAAAATCGGAACATACTACCGTTTATATCGTGAAAGACAGTATTTCGGGAAATCTGAAAAAGGTGTCTGTTGATCTGGACGCTCGTTTTATCGAACAGTATGCGACCCAAAATGTCTTCGGATATATAGAGGGGACACGCTATCCTGACACTTTTTTTGTCATCGGAGCGCACTACGACCATTTGGGACAAGCAGGACGGGATTACATTTTTCACGGAGCCAACGACAATGCCGCAGGAGTCGCCATGATGCTCGATTTAGCACGACATTATAGTCTGCCGGAAAACAGACCCGAATATTCGATTGCATTTGTTGCCTTCAGCGGAGAAGAAATAGGACTATTGGGATCGTTTTATTTTGTAGATCATCCGCTTATTGAGATGAGTAATATCAAAGTAATGCTCAATCTCGATTTGGTGGGAACAGGTGAAGACGGATTTACTTTTGTCTGTGGAAAGACGTTTCCCGAAGAATTTGAGAAGTTTCTTTTTGTCAATGAACAGAACGGCTATCCTCAGGATCTGGTTGCAAGAGAAGCAGCGCCGAACAGCGATCATTATCCTTTTTTCAAGAAGGGATGCAAAGCCCTGTTCATTTACGGTATGGGGAAATCGGGTGCATATCATCATCCTTCGGACACCTTGGAAAATTTATCAATGGGAGGATATACCCGTTTGGTACGAATGATAGTCGATTATTTGAACTTGGACAATTCGCAATAAGGATGGGAAAACTGTATATAGTGCCGACTCCAATTGGTAATCTGGAGGATATAACATTGCGGGCGTTGCGTATTCTTCGGAATGCAGACTGTATTCTGGCGGAAGACACCCGCGTAACAAAGAAATTGCTGAAACATTACGACATTGATAAACCTGTTTTGTCGTATCACCAACACAATGAGCATCAGCAGTTGAACAAGTATGTTGAACTTATTCTTACACACAGCATCATAGCCTTGGTGAGCGACGCAGGAACGCCCGGCATTTCCGATCCGGGGTTTTTGTTGATAAGGGAGTGTCTTCGCAGTCAGATTGCGATAGAATGTCTTCCGGGAGCGACAGCATTTGTACCGGCGCTTGTCAATTCGGGATTTCCGTCCGACAAGTTTTATTTCTACGGATTTCTTCCCCATAAAAAAGGACGCAAAACAGTCTTGGAGAAACTGTCGAAAATAGAAGAAACAATTATTTTGTACGAATCTCCATTTCGTCTGCTCAAGACACTGGAACAGTTGAGGGAAGTCATGGGAGAAGATCGTCGGATATGCGTCTGTCGGGAGCTGAGCAAGATCTACGAAGAAACCATTCGCGGAACAATTATCGAAGTCCATACATATTTCTCTACTAAGCCGGTCAAAGGAGAACTCGTTATCCTCATACAGGGATGGGAAATTGAATTGTCTTGAACTGTGGTTTATCTGATGGACTATGATTTTCTTTTTCTCTGTGTAATTTCTGTGTATCTCTGAGTAACTCTACGATATTCTGCGGGAAGACAATCCTTGTCGCTTTGCGCTCCTGTTCATTCGTTCACTTGTTCACTTGTATGCTTTTTGTCCGAAAATGTCCACCATTTGTCCACCTTATTTTGCGATTGTTTGTAGTACCTTTGCAATTATTATTAACTCATTAAAATATTCGAGGTATGAAAAAAATCTTTGTTTTTCTCTTGGGGATAGCGTTATTATCCTCTTCGATGTTGCGTGCGCAAATAACAATTGTCGGAAGTGAAAATTTCGACGGAATTTCGCACAGTTTTACTTCTGTTCCCGTCGCCGGATGGGTACAGACTACAGATTATGTTGGTTCGGGCAAATCGCTTACCGCCTTTGTACCGATGTTTTCGGGCGACTCTGTTATGCTGACGTCCCCTGTGTACAATCTCGCACAGTACGACGTACATGCCGATCAGATTCTGATGCGGTTTAATCACATTTGTAAGGTATCTCCGCAGGATATTGTCCGCATAGAGTACCGAATAAGCGGTCAGACATGGCGTGACATAACTGACGACCTTTTTTATTATGGCTCGGCTGACAATTATCAGACGAAAGGCTTCAATGCGGAAAGTTATACCCTCTGGAAAGGTAAGGACAGTACCGCAATGCCAAGCAATGGCTGGTGGCAGGAAGAACTCTTCGACGTCAGTTCCTTCGCAGGTGGACAGATAGAGTTCCGATTTATACTCAAACACGGGACAACAATCGGTTCTCAGCTATCTTACGGCTGGCTGATTGATGATTTTAGAATTGAGGTATCCAAAAAACAAACAGATCCTCCTTCTGTGCGCATCATGGGAGCTTATCCTGTCAATACGGTCTACAAAACGGGACCCTTCCTGATTAATCTTGAAATAAAAACAGATACGGCAATCAACAGTCTGCAAAAGCCTGTGTGGTTAAAATATACTTCCGTATCTAATTCCGTTGTCCTGAGCGACAGTGTCGCCATGACCAATATAGAGGGCGTAGAGGCACGGGGATGCGAAGGATCATCTCTTTTTTTGTTATTTCTGTAGGTTTCTCGTCTGTCTAAAACAATTTGATTGTATGTCATCGTCATGAGTAGGCAACCTTGCG
>JAISRU010000087.1 GCA_031273515.1 Bacteroidales bacterium
TTCTCTATGACAAGAACTACAGAAATAGCCCGTATCGCAGGAGTTAATCATGCCCTGCTGCATTACTATTTTCAGACAAAAGAAGAACTCTTTACAAAAGTCTTCGAAAAGAAAATGCAGGAAGTGATTTTCTCTCTCTTATCGGTTATCAGTCAGGATTTGCCGCTTATCGACAAAATCAAAGCAGGTATTGAATCTCACTTCGATTGTATTGTCCAAAATCCGCAAATGCCCTTCTTTATCCTCAATGAATTTCTAACCAATGCTAAACGAATAAAGACATTTCGTCCGATCCTTGAACCAATCATCACAGAAGTATATTCCTGTCTGGAAGCCGATCTTCAAAAAGCAATAACTAACAAGGAAATTCGTCCGATTACTTCCTCCGATCTATTGTATAATATAGTTACGCTTAATGTCTGTTCTTTTATCGTACAACCCATTGCTTTTCAATTGCTCAATCTGAGCAAAGAAGAATATACGGCGTTTATCAATCGACGAAAAGCCGAAAACGTAGAAACTATTTTGAGCCGATTGCGTTTATGATACAAATGATTATAATCTTGTATACTAATAAAATAAAAAATATACACCAATGAATAAAAATATTCCGGAATTAAATGTCGGTATAGACATAGGGTCTACAACATTTAAATTAGTAGCAGTAGATACAAACGGAAAAATGGTATTTTCTGACTATCGCCGGCATAATACCGACATAAAGCAGGCTGCACGGGATACGTACGAAAAAATGTATCACTTTATCGGCGACTGTTTGATGCATGTCGTCTTAACTGGATCGGTGGGAATGGGCTATGCCGAAAAAATTGGCGCTCGATTTGTTCAGGAAGTGGTCGCAGCCGCCGAATTGATCAAAAAACAATATCCACAAGTCCATACTTTCATTGATATGGGCGGCGAAGACAGTAAAATGATCTTCTTTGAACAAGGAAAAATTCCGGATATACGTATGAACGGAAATTGTGCCGGCGGTACAGGCGCTTTTATCGACCAAACCGCCGCACTCTTAGAAATCGACACCAAAGAATTAAACAGTCTGGCGGAAAAAGCTAAAAATATTTATCCTATTGCGTCCCGCTGCGGCGTGTTTTCCAAGACCGATATTCAGAATTTGTCAAGCCGAAATGTCAGCAAAAACGATATTGCCGCTTCGGTGTTTAATGCCGTCGCAATACAGGTAGTTGCGTCTTTATCGAAAGGAACGGATATTCTGCCTCAGGTGTTTTTTTGCGGAGGTCCGTTTGCCTTTCTGCCTGAATTGAAAAAAGCGTTTATCCGTGTCCTGTCCCTTCGAGAAACAGACTGCATCCTGCCCGAAAATGCAGAACTTATCCCCGCATGGGGCTGCGCCTTGATGTCCAAAACAGATCAACATCCGACAATCCGCCTAATGGAAGCTATCTACTGGATACGGTTTCAAAAAGAAAATCCGTTCGAAAGTGATTTGACAGGTCGTCTGCCTGCACTTTTTGCTTCCGAAGAAGACTTTAATCAGTGGAGAAAAAATAAATTAGTCCACTTTGTCCCGCGAACTTCCTGGGGAGAACAGGGTATAATCAATTGTTATCTTGGCGTCGATTCAGGATCTACCACCACCAAAATTGTTCTGTTGGACGAAAAAGGACAACTTGTCTTTCAAGATTATGGTCGCAACAAAGGCGACAGTTTCAATGCTTTTTTAGAAAGTCTGAACAGACTGAAATCCGAAGCGGAACAACACGGAAAAATCATTCGCATTATCGGCAGCGCCGCTACAGGATATGGGGAAAACTTACTGCAAACGGCATTCAATCTGGATCACGGCATTGTTGAAACGATCGCTCATTTTATGGCGGCACAAAAGGTATCTCCCGAAGTATCTTTTATTCTCGACATAGGCGGACAGGATATGAAAGCTATCTATATCGAAAATGGAAATATCAATCAGTTAGAGATCAACGAAGCCTGTTCTTCCGGTTGCGGATCGTTTATCGAAAGTTTCGCCAATATGCTGAATTATTCGGTTGCCGAATTTGCAACAATGTCGTGTCATGCCAAAAATCCGTACGATTTGGGGACTCGTTGCACGGTCTTTATGAACTCCAAAGTGAAACAGGCTATGCGCGAGGGCGCCCCAACGGAAGATATCGCTGCAGGATTTTCTTATTCCGTCATCAAAAATTGTCTGTTTAAGGTCTTGAAGATTAAAAATATTGATGAACTGGGAAATCACATTGTCGTTCAGGGAGGAACCTTTAAAAATCTTTCCGTTGTCAGAGCGCTGGAACTGCTCACTCAAAAAGAGGTCTACTTTTCCGATATTCCCGAATTAATGGGCGCCTACGGAGCCGCTCTATTTGCCAAACAACAGACTCCCGTTTCCGACGGCGTGGGCATCGACCAACTGATTACATCGCAAAAATACACCTCCAATTTCGAAAACTGCAAAGGCTGCGAAAATAACTGCTTTGTAAAAACATTTCATTTCTCCAACGGAAATACATTTTATTCCGGCAATAACTGCGAGAAAATATATTCCAACAAATCGGAACATTTTCTTAGAGGAGTTAATCAGCATACAAAAAAATATGCGCTGCTCTTCAATCGTTCCAATATCGACAAACAGGACGCAAAATTACGCATCGGCATTCCGAGAGCATTGGGAATATACGAAAATTATCCTTTCTGGCATGCATTGTTTAATGCTTGCGGTTTTCTGCCCGTATTGTCAAAAGCCTCTACCAATCGTCTGTACGAAAAAGGAATACGATCGCTGATGGCAGACAATATCTGTTTCCCTGCCAAACTGATGCACGGACATATTATGGATCTGATAGAAAGTAAAGTGGACAGAATTTTCTATCCATACGTGGTTTTTGAACAAAAAGAAGACGCCTCGTCCAAAGACAGTTATAATTGTCCTATCGTTGCGGGATATTCCGACGTGATTAAAAGTTCTGTCGAAACAAGCGAAAACTACAACATCCCGTTCGACGCGCCTGTGATTTCGTTCAAAGATGAAAAATTGTTACGCAAATCGTGCAGGAAGTATTTACAGTCGCTCGGCGTACCGGGTTCGCTTATATCCAAAGCTGTCGATAAAGCCATTGCCGCACAGTCGGAATACATGCATATACTGAAACAACAGTCGACCGAAATCATACAAAAAGCAAAGGAAAACAATCGGATGCTTATTTTACTTGCCTGTCGTCCGTATCACATCGATCCGCTGATACAGCACAAAATCTCGGACTGTATTGCCGAAATGGGCATTGATATTATTACCGAAAATATCGATCATGTCGAAGGAAACGAAGTTTACAAAGAGTTGCATTCCGTTTCTCAGTGGGCGTATCCGAACCGGATTTTCAAGGCGGCTTATTTCGTGGCTAATACGCAGGATAATATTCATCTTGTTCAGCTTACTTCTTTCGGATGCGGTCCCGATGCTTTTATTCTCGACGAGGTAAAAGAAATATTAAATCGTAAAGGAAAAAATCTCACCCTGTTGAAGATAGATGATGTCAACAACATCGGTTCCTTGCGTTTGCGGATACGTTCTGTTGTGGAAAGTCTGAAATTTGGAAGTAAAACCATTAAGACTCTTCCGTTCAGGACAACGTCGGCGTTCACTAAGAAAGAACAGTTTCGGACTATCCTTGCACCTTATTTCGCAGAAGGTTATTCGGAATTGTTGCCTCCTCTGTTCAAACTGATGGGCTATAAATTAATCAACCTGCCAAGCGGAGATACGGAAGCGGCAGAATTGGGACTGAAATATGCTAACAATGAGGTTTGTTATCCTGCGACAATCGTTATCGGCAGTATTTTGAAGGCGCTGCAAAGCGGAAAATACGATCCGGACAAGATTGCAATCGGCATGACGCACACAGGCGGACAATGCAGAGCGTCCAATTATATTGCGCTTATCAAGAATGCATTGGTAACGGCGGGATATGAAAAGGTTCCTGTTATTTCGGTATCGCTTGGAAGTCATTCGGGCAACTACCAGCCCGGATTTGAGCTGAAATGGCGTAAGGCGCTCGACATCGCCTTTTTCGGATTATTGTATTCCGATTGTATATCCAAGTTGTATTATCCGTCCGTCGCGCGGGAGAAAGAAAAAGGAACAGCCAAAAAGTTATGGCAAAAGTACATCAGCGCTTGTATTCCTTATATTGAAAGTCGCAATCGGAGAGGATTGTACGCCCTGTTGGAAGAGGCTATCGACGATTTTAATGCAATTATAAATCCTATAGACAATATACCTGCCATTGGGGTCGTGGGTGAAATTTATGTAAAATATAATTCATTCAGTCATAAGCATGTCCTCGATTGGCTGTCCGGACAGGGAATTGAAGTCGTTGCGCCTTCGATGTATAATTTTTTCATCAACAGTTTCGTGAACCAGCATATCAACAGTGAACTGCATATCAAACGGACAAATATGCCCGTCTTTATCACAGATTTGTTTTATAAGATAGTGTCTGTTTATACGAAGAAATTCGATAGAATATGCAGTCGTTTCAGATACTACCGACCCTTTGCAGATATATTTCACGATTCAAAATTAGCGTCGGAGATAATCAGTCTTGCGGCGAATTTCGGAGAAGGCTGGTTGATTCCCGCCGAACTGGCAGGATTTGCACAACATGGAATCAACAATGCGATCAGTCTTCAACCTTTCGGATGTATTGCAAATCACGTCATTTCAAAAGGGATAGAAAAAAGAGTGAAGAAAATCTATCCACAAATGAACCTCTTATCCCTCGACTTCGACGGAGGCGCTTCCGACGCTAATATTTTCAATCGTCTGCACTTTATGGTCGAAAACTGTAAGAAAGAACTTGAGAATTTTTAGTCATGCCATACGGACGCAAATAGTCACGCCGTCATTGTAAGTCCCCACCCTGCCGCCGAGACGTCAGGAAAAAAAAAGTAGGATGACGTGGGATCACATTGCTGTAACAGTCCTGTCCCGTCAGGGACAATATGTTGGTAGAAGAAAT
>JAISRU010000117.1 GCA_031273515.1 Bacteroidales bacterium
CGACAGATCCTGTAACTACTATATATCCCATGAATAATACAACTAATTCGTTTGCAAAAATAGCTTTTTTCTGCACATGAAAGTCGTTTATGGTAAAATATTTTTTATTCCGACGACTTCTCCTTGCTTCTTTCTGCTCTTTTGCGTTGAAAATAATATGCTGTTTATTTTATAATCATAATATAATCAAAGTATTTTGTTTGATTTTGACTTCTCATTCCAACTATCTGTTTCTCGCTTTGCTTACCTGAAATATTTTAAAGATCAGTTCCTTGATCAGTTCATGTTTTTTTGTATCATTTCCTGAGGCACCTTTGCTCATTAAATCGTACTGACGCAGTAAATGCATGATTGTTTTTATTTTCGCAACAGAATAAACGTATGATGCGGCATAATATACATTCACATCCGTCCAGAATACGCCCAGTGTTTTGAGAAACTCCTTGCTTTTGTCTACCGCAAAATGATATTGCAACAGACGGTAAAATGCGGCATATAAAGTCGAAATCGTGGGCATTTTGGCAAAATCGTCAGGATTGGTGGAGGCTAAATAAGTCAGGATTTTATACGCCTTTGCTTCATCACAGGCTATCACCGAAGTAACAAGTTCAAAGACATTGTATTCTTTGCTTATTCCGATGTAATCTTCGATGATTTTGGCGGTGATTGCGCCATTGGGAGGAACGATGTTGTGCAGTTTCTCCAACTCATTGTCGATACGGGAAAGATTGTTGCCTATATTTGTTGCAAGTAATTTAACTTCGTTGTCTGCGATAACAAAGCGTTTTTCTTTGGCGATTGCCTTAATATGATCGGGGAGTTGGTTATCGTATATTCTTTTCGATTCAAAAACAACGCCGTTTTCTTTAATTGTTTTCTGAAAAGTTGTAGTTCCACTTGTTTTCTCTTTATCTTTATGACAAAGGACCAAAACCGTTTGTTTCTGCGGATGTTTAGCATATTCAATCAATTCTTCCAGATTGTCTATTTTTTTTCGGCTCTTTTGGTAAATATCCTGAAGATTTTGCGCTTCTCGGACAATCACCAATCGATAATCGGACATCATCGGATATTCCTTAGCAAAAGAAACAACCTGAGCGGCAGTGGTATCCATTCCATAGAGCAGACTAAGATTAAAATCTTTGGCGGATTCGTCTTTAAAGAAATGTTCTTCGATATAACGGGCGACTTTGTCAATAAAATAAGGTTCTTCTCCCCTGAGGAGGTAAATGGGAGCATATTCTTTTTTGTCGAAGGAAGCGATTAATTCTTTATAAGTCATTTTAAGAAGTTTTAAGAAGTTGCTGAATCATCCGACGGGTTTCATCCTGAACGGGAACAAGCGGCAGTCGCAGATAATCGTCAATGAGATGCTGTTCCTGTAGAAAAGCCTTTATTCCCGACGGAGTTCCATCCCGAAAACAGACGGTCATATAATCTAAAAGTTGATAATGCAGTTTTTGAGCCTGATCGAAATTGCCGGCAAGCGCCAATCTGACCATGTCGGAAAAATCTTTTGGAAACGCATTGGCTATCACAGAAATTACGCCGTTTGCTCCGCAGGCAATCAGGGGTAAAGTAATGGCGTCGTCCCCCGAAATAACCAGAAAATGTTTCGGTTTATGTCGGATAATTTCCATAATCTGACCCATATTGCCTGAAGCCTCTTTGATGCCGATTACATTGGGTATCTCTTTGGCAATGTGCAGACTTGTTGCCGCTTCCATATTGACGCCTGTTCGTGCCGGAACATTGTATATGATGACAGGCAGAGGACTTTGTTCCGCTACGACTTTGAAATATGCCGCCAACCCCTTCTGCTGCGGACGATTGTAATAAGGCGTTACGGAGAGGATAGCAGATACTTTCGACAAATCGAACAAATGAAGCTGTTCGTTTATGGCAAGAGGATTATTGGCTCCTATTCCAACGACAACGGGAATGCGTCCACGAACCGTTTCGACGACGGTATCTACTATTTTTTTACGTTCCGAAAAAGACAGGGAAGGTGTTTCGGCAGTCGTTCCCAAGGTAACAATATAATTGATACCGTTGTTTATCAAACGATTTACCAACATTTCAATTCCATCGAAGTCAATGGAAAAATCCTTTTTAAACGGAGTAATCAAAGCAACTCCTGTACCTGAAAACAGTTTGTCCATGAAGAATAATCTATTTGTGTATAATGATGTGCAAAATTATCACTTTTTTTCATAGCCGACGACATTTATTTTTGTTTTTTTCTTTTTCTGTTGTATTTTTCGTATCTCTCCTGTGCTTTTTGGATATGTTCTTTGTCGAACTGTATTTTACCGATCAGGGTAGTCAGCTGGACAATCTGCGAGGCTCTGTTTTGAATATAAGTCGTTGGTTTTGAAGGATTCCATTTTCTTGGATTGGGATAACATGCCGTAATAAGGGCAGCCTGTTTACGAGAGAGTTTGTTCGCCGTTTTATTGAAATACACTTCCGACGCCATTTCACAGCCATAAATTCCGTTGCCTGTTTCGATGATATTGAGATAGACTTCCATAATTCGTTCTTTGCTCCACAGCAATTCGATTAAGACGGTAAAATAGCATTCCAATCCTTTTCGTATCCACGAACGACCCGACCAGAGAAAAACATTTTTCGCCGTTTGTTGAGAGATAGTACTTGCACCGCGAAAGCGTTTTTTTGTTTTTCGTTCTTCGATAGCTTTTTCGATAGCTCCGAAATCAAAGCCGTGATGCGCCAGAAAGAAATTATCTTCCGAAGCCACAGCCGCTTCGATCAGATAAGGCGACAAATTCTGTATGTCCACCCATTTCTTTTGGATTGAAGCTCCCTGTGTCGCCTTGCGGATAAGCATCAGGGGCGTAACGGGCGGATTAACCCATCGGTAGACGACTGTCAGCAGAATACTTGCCGCAAAAAAGACAAGTAGAAGTTGTCCCAGACGGATACATATCCGTTTAAAGACAGATTTCTTTTGACCGTTCTTTTTTTGTTTCTTCTTTGGTTTTTGGTTTTTCTTTCCCGCTTTTTTAGCCGACAGAACAGAAAACGAATACATTATTGTCATATATAAATTTATTTGTCGGATGAATGTCAGTCAAACAATGTCTGTTGTCCTTCCCGCTTCAGTCGCCAGCTGTCTTCTCCCGTGCGTTCCGCTATCTGTTCCAGTACGCTCTGTACCGTTTGGTTTTCGGGAGTTATACCGTTTTTCAGCAGCGGAAGTATTTCAAGTATGATTTCGTCGAAGTGCGGCTGTTTGTTTTCGCGTTCCATTCGACGCAGGTAGCTGATAAGATAGTATCTGATGCGCAGTCGGACGTCAATGGAGGTTTTAAACTGGGTGTTTTCCCTGATGCTGAATATCTCCGTTTCTTTGTCATAATCAAAATTGCCGAGCAGTATCGGCGTAAGATCGGAATATTTCTTTTTCAGCAAGTCCAAAAATCCAAGTTCCAATCCTTTTATTATCAGTTCATCGTTGATTTGCTCCAATGTAGCGCCGTTGTTTTTGGCAATAATGCCTTCTATCGTCTGCATCACAATTTCGGAAATATCCATGCCGAGATTGGCTTTCATAATTGCACGAGGATTGCGCACTTTACGAAAATTGATAATCAACTGTCCCGACAGAACGGTGAATGGATGCTGCCGTTTTTTGAAACTCGTCTGCCCGTTTTTCTGGGGAACGGCGCCCGCATACTCAAAACCGCAACTTTCGGCAGT
>JAISRU010000166.1 GCA_031273515.1 Bacteroidales bacterium
TCCCTTGTAGTCGAACACATATTCTACAAAGACAGCTCCTGCCATCATGCCCGCCAACCATCCGGATATGGCTGTAATGACAGGATTGAGCGCATTTTTCACAATGTGTTTCTGGACAATGCGGTAAAAAGGCAATCCTTTTGCGTGTGCAGTGCGTATGTAATCCTGAGAAATCACCTCCAAAACCGAATTTCGCATCAGTTCGGTAACCGTAGCCAAAGGACGAATGCCTAAAGTAACCGCAGGTAAAATCAGATTCTTAATATCCAGATGTTCTCCGTCGCCAAAGTCACTGACCGTGTACAGACTGCCAAACATATTCAATCCTGTAATGTCGGACAATAAAAAAGCAAAAATCCACGCAAAGAGCATCGCTGCAAAAAACGACGGCAACGCCATTCCCATAGACGCAACCACCAACGTAATTCGGTCGAACCAGCTGTCTTTCCATACAGCGCACAGTATTCCAAGCAGTAAGCCGAGCAAAATCGCCAGAAAAATAGCCGTTAGAGCCAAGAGCGCCGTCTGAGGAATAGCCTCGTTGAGCATCTCTGTTACAAGTCGTTTGCTCTGATACGAACGACCCAAAAAAGGTTTTTTCACCGCCAACATCACGTCCTTCCCTGCCTTGCAGACAAAGTAAGCATTGTATTTGTTCGTGTCAAAATAAAAAACACTTTCCCTGTTTCGACTGCTGTGCAAAGATACGGGAGAAATGTCATTCAGGTAATTGACATAGCGTGTTTTCAACGATAAATCCAGACCAAGTTCTTTCCGCACGGCTTCTTCCGAACTGATGTCCGAACGTTGTCCCATGGTCATCACAGCGCTGTCGCCCGGCAGGAGTGCAAAAAGCAAAAAAATAACGGTGATAATCCCCAACATGACCAAGAAACCGTAAACAATCCGCCTGAAAATAAACTGTCCCACCCGTCAGAAATTTCGTTCCGTAATAAAGCGGATCAGCAACAGGAGCGATGCTTTGTATTCGCTGTCTTTCAGACGACGAATAAAGTCGACGCATATTGCTGCCTGTTCCTGCATCAACTGTTCCGTATAAGCTATTCCGCCTTTAGCAATAACGGCGTCAATGATTGCTTGCAGGGTATTTTTGTCGCCCGAATGATGCTGATACATATCCCATAATTCCTGCTGTTCTTTGCTCGAAGACCTGCGCAAAGCAACAATAAAGGGCAACGTTATTTTATGCTCGGCAATATCTTTGCAACTGTCTTTGGAACAGGAAGCGTCCATTCGGTAATCCATCAAATCGTCTTTTAACTGAAATATAATTCCTGTTTTTCTTCCCAAATCGCTCCATTGTCCAAGCAGCGTTTCGTCTTTTTGAGCAGAAGCCACCCCCATTTCAAAACAGGAGGCAAACAAAGAAGCGGTTTTATGGTCGATGATTTGCATGTATTCTTCTTCGGAAATACTGCGATTATAGAGGTTAAGTTGCATCAATTCACCCTGTATCATCTCCCGCGCTGTTTCGGACAGTTTAGCCAACAGCTTCACATCTCCTTTGCGCATCACCAAATCCATGCAGACGGCAAGCATATAATCTCCTGCCAGAACCGCCGTTTTGTTGTCCCAAAGCGTATTGAGCGTCGGCTGATTGTGTCGTTGTTGTCCGTTGTCAATAACATCGTCATGAATAAGGGACGAACAGTGCAGCAACTCAAGAGCTAAAGCCGCCGTATGCGTCTGCTGAGTGATTTGTCCGTTTATTCCCGCAGAAAGAAAAACCATAGCAGGACGCAACTGCTTCCCTCTATACGCAACCAATCGAGAGAAAATGGCGTCGATAACAGGAAAAGAAGAATGCAGCAATTTTTCGTAACGATTTACGAATAAGTCTATTTCCGATTGAATGGGGACAAAAATCTGTTGGAGCATGCTTGATTGTATTTAAGAAACAGTAAATTACGTTTTGGTCAGTAAGCGGTAAATATTACTGTATTCATCGACGCCTTTTTCGAGCGAGAAACAGGATTTTGCGGCGTCTATGCAAACATTCGGGTCTGTTTTGAGCAGATCGTCCATCAGCGCAATAACATGTTGATACGACTTTGTGGAAAAATCTTCGACAAGCAATCCGAATTTACTGTCTTTTACAATCGTATCGACGTCGCCCACGCCCATGTTGGTGATAACGGGAATGCCCAGACTAAGCACTTCGCCCATTTTCTTTGGCGAGGACGCTTTTTTGGAAAATACAGGCTTGATAAAGAAAATAGAAACGTCAATAATGGAAATATACAGAGGCATTTGGTTACGTATGGCGAAATCGACAATAATATGTTGCATATCCACGCCTTTTTTTCGGGCAGACTGCACAACCAACTGTTCGGAGTCGGGCGTTATAACTAAGAATTTAGTCTGAGGTTTCACTTTGAGCAATTCCCCGACAAAATCCATCATTTCGTCAATCAGATAACAACATCCCAGAGAGCCGATATAAGCAATCACAAAATCATCTTCAGCAATACCCAATTTCTGTCGGAGTTCTTTTTTATCTTCCTGCAGAATAGAATTTCGGTCAAACAGATTGAAATCGACGCAGGACGGAATAACGGATACGGGAACATCGACATGATAATCCTGTAGCAAAATCGTTTTACTCGCTTCTGTTTTTGTAACAATATAATCGGACAAAGGAAAAATGTCTTTTTCTCTTTGCTTGAAATAACAGTACATCAGATGATATATCGGATTTTTCAGTTTCCAGATATTGTTATTTGCCAGATCGTCGGCATAAAACACACGCATGTCGAAAAGGACTTTGCTCTTATAATGCTTCTTGAGATACAAACCCGTATTGACCGCCGGAAAACTGCGACAATGCACCACATCGAAAGAGGTAGTTTTGTATAATCTCTTTGCAAAAGATTTCATTCTGTTCTGATTGCGAAACAGAGAGAATACCGGAATTTTATAGGAAGAAGTCAGCACATTCCATTCGATATCCAGATTGTTTACGATATCTTCAATGCGTTTCTTTCCCTTTTTATACAGATACTCATCTTCCAAAGACAATACTTGTATATGAATGCCCTTTTGGGACAAATTGCATAAAAAAGGCAAGATCTGCGAACGTCCTATTGGTCCGGTCAAACCATCATAAGTGAGATACAATATATTCATACTATTCTGAAATTCAATATAAATACACGCTGAAAAAACAGTATATATTTACAAGATTTTGTTTAGATGTAACAACTAATTCGGTGCAAAATTGCAAACGGCAAAAGTACTAAAAAATATCATATCCGAATCAAGGTTCGGCAAAAAAGAAAGCTCTCCTTTGAAAGAGTTTTCATTTGAATGGAACATAGAACATATAACTCAATCAAAAAGAGAACTTTCGTAAACAGGTAGCATCAGACAAAACTGTCAGATCGACAATTAATAAATCGATTCGTCCACATGCACTGTTAGAACGGGAACAGGAGAACGATGAACCATCTTTTCGCTGAAATTGGCTAGCATAAACACATTATCTCCGTTTAATTCCACTTCTTTCATCACAATAATCAGATTGACGTCGTTCTTTTTCACATAATTCAGTACTGTTTCCACCGGCTCTCCTTTTTTAACAAAGTCAGTGCTAAAACGCACATTGTGTTCTGTTAAAAATATTCCAGCCCGACTAACATAAGCCTCTACCGTTTTCTTGAGATCAGGATAACGCTGAGGATATAATCCCATAATAATCACCTTTGCATGAAAAGCTTTTGCCACTTTTGCGGCAATCCTTAATTTCTGCAAAGTTTCTCTGGTATCGTCGATAATAACCAAAATATTGATAAAATCACGATAAACGTCAATCCCGTAACGAACCGTTAAAACGGGAGATGACGAAGCGCTGATGGTTCTGCGTGCAGAACTTCCGAGAAAAAACTCTTCAAATCCGCTGCAACCATGCGTACCTAATACAATAAGGGGGGCTTTCCGTTCTTTGGCTTCGGCATTAATTTCCCGTGCAGGTTTCCCCATACGGATTTTGTATTCCACCTTGCCGGGAGGAAGCCTCCTCTGACAGTCTTTTACCAATCGTTCCATCTTCTCTTTAGCTAAGTTGATCACGTTGGCTTTTTGCACCTCATCTTCTCCTTCAATCAGGATTTTTGCATCGGGAGTCAATACAAAAAGAAGAACAAGGTTCGATTTAAACCGCTCTGCTATAGATATAGCATTGCTCATCGCATTAAGCGATCCTTCTGAAAAATCAATTCCTACAATTACGTTTTTCATACTCTTTCTGTTTAGGGTTAGTATTTACTTTAATTTACATTTATATATTACACAGCTACATCCGCTTTTATATGAGGATGCGCTTCATAATTCATTAATTGAATATCCTGATAATCAAAGTCAAAAATTGACTCAATGGCAGGATTTAGCATCAGTGTCGGCAACGCAAAAGGACGCCGCTTTAATTGTTCTTTGGCTTGTTCTATATGATTGGCATACAAATGCAAATCGCCAAAGGTATGAATAAACTCTTTTGCTTTCAGGTGCGTAACCTGTGCGATCATCTTTGTCAGCAGGGCATAAGAGGCAATATTAAAGGGAACTCCCAAAAAAGCGTCCGCACTTCGCTGATACAACTGACAGGAAAGCTCTCCATTGCATACATAAAACTGAAACAATGCATGACAGGGCGCTAATCTCATCCTGTTTAAATCGCCCACATTCCAGCTGGAAACAATCATCCGTCGGGAATCGGGTTTATGCTGAATATCATCTATTAATCTTTGCAGTTGGTCTATTTTTTGTCCGTCGGTCGATTGCCAACTGCGCCATTGACGTCCGTAAATGGGACCCAAATCTCCGTTTTCATCTGCCCATTCATTCCAGATACGCACATTATGTTCGTTCAGATAGCGAATGTTCGTGTCTCCTTTGATAAACCACAGCAATTCATAAACGATCGATCTAAAGTGCAGTTTTTTGGTTGTCAACAAAGGAAAACCCTGCTCTAAATCAATGCGTAACTGATAGCCGAAGGTACTGTATGTCCCTACGCCTGTACGGTCGTTTTTATACTGACCGCAATCTATAATATGCTGCAATAAGCCCAAATACTGATCCATGTTCTTCGACAGATTTATGCTGCAAAGATACTACTTTTTATTTGTTATTTCGTATAAAACAAAAAAAGATTACTCTTTTCTTACAAATTTGAAACGAAAATCTTTCGCAGTCCCCGACAACAAGCGTCCTGAACTGTGATTTATTAGTGGACAAGCGCAAATAATTGAGAATTGCCATACGGATGAATAAATGCAATGACAAAAGAAAAATCATGTCAATCCTGAAATCCTGCAAATCCTGATTCAGACAATATTCGTCGCTTTGCGCTCTTGTTCACTCGTCCACTTGTCTACTCGTCCACTCGTCCACTGTTCAAGACAATAGAGAGGACAATGGGAAAAACAATCCTCGTCCGTATGGCATGACTAAAAATTCTCAAGTTTCAATCTCATCATTAGTTCTATATCATCGGGCGAAACGGGGAGGTTTGACATAAAATCAAAGGGAACAGAAGACACCATGAGCGTAGTTTCGATACGAACGCCCGTTTCTTCTTCTGCTATGTATATACCCGGTTCACAGCTGAGTACCATTCCTTCTTCAAACACAATATCGGTTGTACCCACATCGTGTACGTCCAGACCGATAAAGTGAGCAATATTATGCATGAAATATTTTTTCATCAAAGCATATTCCGACGTTTGTTTTTCTATATCTTTTTGAGTAAAAAGTCCAAGTGAAACGAGTTCGGGTTGCATTGCCTCGCATACTTTTTTATATACTTTGTTGATACTCATCCCCGGAACAAACAGGGTTTTGGCATATTCATACACGCGATAACAGGCATTGTAGATTTGTCGTTGTCGTTGAGAGAAAGTTCCGTTTACAGGAATAGTCCGACTTAAATCACTTGCATAGTTGGCATATTCCGCTCCGAAATCCAATAATAAAAGGTCGCCGTTCTTGCAAACCGCACGATTGTTTGTATAATGCAATACGCAGGCATTCTTTCCCGAAGCGACAATGGGAGCAAAAGCGTGAGCCGTGATCCCGTTTCGGATAAATTCATGCGCAATTTCGGCTTCCACTTCATATTCCATCATAGAGGGTCTAACAACGTTCAGCGTTCGTTTGAAGGCTTTGGCGGTAATCTCACAGGCATGTTGTATCCGGTGGAGTTCTTCCGGCGATTTTATCAGTCGCAAACAGGACAAAAGAGGATACAGTCGGTGATAATTATGCAACGGATAAAGCGCTTTCAGCTGATTAATCCGTCGTCGTTGCCGACATTCGATTTCGTAACTGTACCGGGGATTTTCCGGTAAGTCCAAGTAAATATGTTGCGCATGGCAGGTCAGACTGAGCAGCGTGCGTTCAAAATCGGCTATTGGATAAACGGTCTCCACGCCGGAAATACTATTTGCCTCTTCCTTTGTGTATTTATAGCCGTTTCGGATCACGTCTTCCGGTGTATTGGGTTCAATAAACAGTATTTCGCGCAATGCCGGATTCGGATGTTGCGGACAAATTGCCAGAATTACGTTTGGTTGATCGATCCCACTCAGATAAAACAAATTGGAATTTTGTCGAAAGGGGAAATACTGATCTCCCGTTCGCGGCATTTCATCGTTGGAAAACAACAATGTCAGCGATTGTTCTTCGAGCAGGGGCAGCAAACGTTTGCGGTTGGATACAAAAAATGCCTGTGATTTGTTTTCTTCTTTCATCGGACGTTATTTAGATTATGCCTGAGCATGAATAGCTTTAGTCGGACAGCCGTCCACACATTTTTTACAGGCGATGCAATTGTCTTCATTGACATTTGCCAGATTGTTGTTGACGGTTACGGCTGCATATTCACAGGTTTTTTCGCATTTTTTGCAACCGATGCAGGCGACCGAACAATTCTTTTTGGCTTCTCCGCCTTTATCCTGATTCACACAGGCAACGTAGACCACTCCCTGTTCATGTCGAGGAACAATGGAGATAATGGAACGCGGACAGGCTTTTTGACAGGCTCCGCAAAATACGCAGGAACTCGTAACGACAGGCAGTTTGGTTTTCTGACTGATGTATATTGCGTCGAATTTGCATGCTTTCACGCAATCGCCGCAACCCAGACAGCCGAAGGCGCAACCGCTTTCTCCTGCATTGAGCATGTTGAACCATGCGCAGGACGCAATGGAATCGTATTGCACTTTCGCAGGAGCATTTTCGCAGGATCCGTTGCAACGCACTATGGTTATTTTCGGGACGTCTTCCTGATTGCCTCCTCCGAAAACAGAAGCTATTGCCGAATTGACTTTCGGTCCTCCGGGAGGACAGGCTAAACCGTTCAATCCTCCGTTTTTGACGATTGTTTCCGCAAAATTACGACAGCCTGCAAATCCGCATCCTCCGCAATTCGCTCCCGGAAGAAGTACCGCGACTTCATCAATTTTCGGGTCTTCATATACTTTAAACTTTTGAGACACAAAGTATAATATCACCGCCGCTACAATCCCAATCGCCGCTAAAACCAAGGAAGAATAAATAATGGTGTTCATAATCTATGATATTTGTTCGTTATTATAATAATGAGTTGCAAAAGTACAAAAATTAATTGAGAATTGAAAATTGAAAATTGAGAATTGCCTGCGGACGAGGATTGTTTTTCCCATTGTCCTCTCTATTGTCTGAACTGCGATTAAACAGTGGACAAGTGAACAAATGGACGAGTAGACATGAACGACACTACTTTTTTTTCACAATGAAATAGTGTGCGTTTTGCTTTACCAAAAACCAGCCTTTATTCAGAACTATTTTAAACGTTTGTCTGATACTGTTTTTTCCTGTGTCCAAATCTTTGTCAACAAAGACAAACAGGTAATCGTTTTGCATAAGAACGCCTTTCTCTGTTTGCATTGTGCCAAAATCTCCGCTTATATGCATGAGCGAATAATAAGTCCCCAGACTGTCCATTGAAAACATCTGATTGGGGTTAAATCCTATATGAACATCTTTATTCCATTCAACTACAATAAGTGGTTCTTTCGTAAATTTATTCGCAATGCTGTCAAAGAGATATTGACGATATTCGGCAACAGAGTCTTCATGATGCACAACCTGCTCGAAATTGTATTTTTCTTTGTATTCTTTGGGTATGATATCCGGAATGTCTGTAATGTTTCTTGATTGCATCATTGTCGAAACAATATCCGAAATCTGAAACAGTTTTGTACGATACAATTCAAAATCCCGTATTAAATAAGCATAGGTAGCTCCTGTCGTATAGCCAAAATTCCGATAAAAAGAATTATCTGAAGATCGTCGTTCTATATTATCATACATTTTTTGTTGTACAACTTCGTTGTCGTCAGTATACAATAGTTTGCAGGCAACGAAGTCGGGAAATCCTTCATGAAATTCAAAATTTGTTTCGTCTTCAATGTGTTGAGGGAATAACAAATGTCGTTGTTTGCGAAAGGTCAATGCTTCGAGAATCGCCTGATGCTGTTGCTCATCTTCCGATAAGAGAGCATTCTGTAAAGCCTTTAATTCCAAAATAAGATAAACCCTTGCCCATTTTGTATCAATGTGAGCATTATTATACGACCGCCCCATGTCTTTTTTCTCCTGCCAATAGTGAAACATCTCATGCAGACAAACAAAGCTCATCATATCTGTAGGAATATCACTATTGAACATCGCATAAAGTGTTGTATCTATGTCGATAGTACTGTTTGCTATGTTATACTTTTCAGGCAGGACGCCATAATAAACGCCATTTATCGGAGCTTTGTCCGAAAAAGGCAAAGAAGTATTTGCTACAACAAACCTCGATTCCCTGTTTACGATCATAATGGGACAGTAATAATTGCCGAATCCCAATAATCGACCGTTATCCGCATCGCATATTTCTTTGATTTGTTGGAAGAATTGCATGTTTTGGGTCAAACTGACGCTATCTTCTGCAGTTAATTTTTGTGCAAATGACGCTTGCGACAATGACACGACAAATAATAATCCGACTATTCTAATTACTCTAAAATATAACATCTTTATATTGATTGATTCTTCGACTATTACGATACGGTTCATACAAAGGTTACACTTTCTTTCATGCTATTCGGACG
>JAISRU010000219.1 GCA_031273515.1 Bacteroidales bacterium
TGAAAAAATAAAAAACAGCTTTGCACCATTAGATCAAAGCATGAAAAAATAAAAAACAACTTTGCTCCGTCAGAGCAAAGTATGAAAAAATAAAAAACAACTTTGCTCCATTAGAGCAAAGCATGAAAAAATAAAAAACAACTTTGCTCCGTCAGAGCAAAGTATGAAAAAATGAAAAACAGCTTTGCTCCGTCAGAGCAAAGTATGAAAAAATGGAAAAATAGTTGTCGCAAGCTGCGAAATGGCAGAAAAAATAAAATGAGATTGTCGCAAGTTGCGAAATACAGGTTCCTGTTTTTTCTTATTGATAAAGTCCATCTCCTTAATCGGTTAATTTTTTTTTAAGACACTGTGAAAAATAAGAAGATAAAAAAATATTTTTCCCTGTCTGAAACAAAAAAATGATACTTTTGCAGTTGATGAGATTTTTTTCTACTATTCGGACAAAAGCCCCACGTCGTCATTGCGATTATGTAAAGACGGGGCGTGCCACGTCTTTACTATGCCGAGCAAGAAAGAGAAAGACACAGCCAATACATCGGCAAACATTCTGCACTTGCAGAACGAGCCGCGCCAACAAGCGACAAACATTCTGTGCCCATTGAAACATTCGCTGCGGGCAAGAAGATTACGCAAGAGTATTCTGGATTGGCTTTGCCTTTCTCCTTGCGGTTCGGCATAGTCAAACAAGTTTGCCTCTGCGCTCACTCGCTGCGTCGGTTGCCACATTGTTCGTACCTCACAATTCGCAATGACGACGGAAGTATTTGCATCCGAAGGGCACAATCAATTTTCAATTTTCAATTCTCAATTAATTTGTGTACTTTTGCCAACATGACATTGGAACACGATTATTTTATTATTTTATTTATATCCAATGTATTATAGAATGAAGAAGTGTCTATTTTTTGTTGTAATACTTATAAGTTTGTTTTCCTGCACCTGTAACAGGTCGAAAACCAATAAACCGACAGCCGATAAACCGGAAGTTAAACAAATACGGAATGAGTTGTCTGTTAAGATCAAACGATACGAACAGGCATTAAGTTCCATCGCAGGCGACAGTTTACCTGTGGGACTTAAAGCATTGCAGTCGGATTATTATTTATTTCTTGGAGATGATCCTTCTAATCCTGAAAATGTGCTTCAAATCAGGAATTATCTTAATGACAAAATAATCAAACAACTATATAAAGACGTGCAGAAACAATATCCTGATTTGTCGGATATGGAAGAAGAATTTGCCAGCGCTTT
The DNA here is from genome assembly GCA_031273515.1 of Bacteroidales bacterium. GTDB lineage: Bacteria > Bacteroidota > Bacteroidia > Bacteroidales > WCHB1-69 > JAIROC01. The sequence continues at coordinate 1,255 of JAISRU010000219.1, forward strand.
TGCCTTGTTGAAATATTATTTTCCCAAAGCAAATCCTCCTCAGATATATACTGCCATTACAGGTTTGTATTACGAAATGCCTGTTATGTTTTACGATTCTGTTTTGGTTATATCTTTGGATATGTATCTGGGACGGAATTACAAACTGTATAAACAATTAGGACCTGCCGTTCCGCAGTTTATCCGTCGCCGATTTTCGAAAGAATTTATTTTGCCGGATTGCTTTAAAGAAATTGCCTGGCAATATATCAACTACCAACAAGGCGCTTTGTTGGATGCAATGATATCGGAAGGGAAACGCTTGTTATTTGCCGAACTGATGCTTCCCAATGCTCCCGATTCTCTGATTTTTCCTTTTCCGCAACAAAAAATACAATGGCTCAAAGATAATGAAGCTGCTGTCTGGGGTTATTTAATCGAAAAGAAATATCTTTACAGCAAAGACAACGTGCTGATCCGCAAACTGATTAGCGAGACTCCGTTCACGAGTTTCTTTGGCAATCAGTCTCCGGGTAAAGCAGGAGTATGGACAGGGTGGCAAATATGCCGGTCGTGGATGCAAAAAAATCCTGACAAAACACTCGCAGACCTTATGACAGAAACAGATGCTCAAAAGATATTAATGGAGTCAAAATACAAACCTAAAAAATAATATACTCAATGGGGATCATGCTTTTTATTGATTTTTTGAAAGTGAATGTTTTTGACGTACTGGATATTGTGCTGGTAACGCTTTTGTTTTATCTTCTTTACCGGCTTATTCGGGGTTCTGCCGCATTGAATATATTTTTCGGATTAGTGCTTTTGTATCTTATCTGGAAATTGGTGGTGCTTTTTCGGATGGAAGTCCTTTCCGAACTGCTGGGTCAGTTTATCAGTGTGGGAATAATAGCGCTTATTATTGTGTTTCAGCCTGAGATACGTCGGTTTTTACTGTTCATTGGGAGCAAAAATCCGTTCAAGAAAGCCAATTTTCGGAAGTGGACAGAACGAACCAAATACCAGAATATTCCAGCTATAGATATTATTGTGAAAGCCTGTTACCGGATGTCCGCTTCTCAGACGGGAGCCTTAATTATTCTGGCGAGGGAAAATAATCTGGAAGAATATATTCAAACAGGAGAAATCATCAATGCACAGACTTCCGAAGAACTTATCAAGACTATCTTCTTTAAAAATACGCCTTTGCACGACGGCGCTTTAATTATCAATCAACAGACTATGGTGGCGGCACGTTGCATTTTGCCGATTTCTCAGCAGGAAAACATTCCTTCTTCGATTGGGTTGCGTCATCGTTCTGCCATAGGTATCACCGAATTGACCGACTGTGTGGCAATTGTGGTTTCAGAACAAACCGGATCTGTTTCGTATTGCATGGAAGGCAATATGACGCACGATGTTTCTAACGAAAGATTAAAATCATTTTTGGAAAAATTATATTTATATTGATATGGAGAATAATAATTTAAATTACAAGGTCGCAGACCTTAAACTTGCCGATTGGGGCAGAAAAGAAATCGAGATTGCAGAAAAAGAAATGCCCGGCTTAATGGCAATTCGAGAACAATACGGAAATGAAAAACCGTTGAAAGACGTGCGTATTTCAGGTTCTTTGCACATGACTATTCAGACGGCAGTACTCATCGAGACCTTAGTTACCTTGGGTGCAGATGTGCGTTGGGCGAGTTGCAACATTTTTTCGACACAGGATCATGCAGCGGCAGCAATTGCGGCAAAAGGGATTCCCGTGTTTGCATGGAAAGGCGAAACACTGAAGGAATACTGGTGGTGTACGGCTCAGGCTCTTTTGTTTCCAAATGGAAACGGACCTCAACTGATTGTGGACGACGGCGGAGATGCAACATTGTTGATCCACAAAGGATATGCTGCAGAAAACAATCCCGAAATCCTCAATGCCGAACCGACGTCAGAAGAAGAAGCCGTTGTCTTGGAAACATTAAAACTGATCCTGAAAGAAGATCCGCAGCGCTGGCACAGAACTGTATCAAAACTCAAAGGCGTTTCCGAAGAAACAACCACAGGCGTTCACCGTTTGTATCAGATGATGGAACGCGGAGAATTGTTGGTTCCCGCTATTAATGTGAACGATTCGGTAACGAAATCGAAGTTTGACAATTTATACGGATGCAGAGAATCCCTTGCCGACGGAATAAAACGAGCTACCGATGTGATGATTGCAGGAAAAGTAGTCGTAGTTTTGGGATACGGAGATGTGGGAAAAGGATGCGCCCGTTCCATGCGTTCGTATGGCGCAAGGGTGATTGTTACCGAAATCGACCCGATCTGCGCATTGCAGGCAGCTATGGAAGGCTTTGAAGTTGCACGAATGGAAGACGTTGTCAAAGAGGGCAATATCTTTGTTACCACAACCGGAAACAAAGACGTAATTACGGCAGAACACCTCAGTCAGATGACCGATCAGGCAATTGTCTGCAATATCGGACATTTTGACAACGAGATACAGGTGAGTAAATTAGAGAATTATCCGAATATCCGTAAGCGGAATATCAAACCGCAGGTGGACGAATATACGTTTCCCGACGGACATGCTATCTTTTTATTAGCCGAAGGCAGATTGGTCAATTTGGGCTGTGCAACGGGACATCCTTCTTTTGTGATGAGTAATTCATTCACCAATCAGGTTCTGGCACAGATAGATTTATGGAAGAACAATTATCCTGTAAATGTATATCGTCTGCCTAAACATTTGGACGAAGAAGTTGCCCGTTTGCATTTGGAAAAAATCGGCGTAAAACTGACTCAACTGACGCAGGAACAGGCAGATTATATAGGCGTAAAAATCGAAGGTCCTTATAAAGCAGATCATTATCGTTATTAAGGAATGTGAAATAAAATAAAGTATGACGGTTTTGATGTCGAAGACATCGTATGTTTATAGAAAAAAGATAGTTGTGTCTCAATTCGACCCCCATCGGGGTCGTACAACAGAGGTGTACATTTCTTCTATAAACATTTGACCTCTTCGAGGTCTAATTTGATGTCGAAGACAACGAAGTATGACAAAGTTTGGAGAAATGTCTGTTATCTAAAATTTTTTTTATACTTTTGGCGCAGAATTTTTTGTATCCCCCGAAAGGGGAAGCAAAAACAGAACTGATGTTATTAAGTCTGTCGGGATGAACAAGATATGTGTATGCATAATAAATCTTGACGGAAATTAATTCGGAAAGAAACCGATAAAGAATTGTT
>JAISRU010000229.1 GCA_031273515.1 Bacteroidales bacterium
TTTTTATTACTATCGACATCTTTATATTATGTTCTGATGAAAAAAATAACGCTTGTCGAGCAGGTTTATTTTCCGATTTGCGATTTATTAGTGGACAAGTGAACAAGAAAATCATAGTCTATCAGATAAATCACAGTTCAAGACAAAAGCGTCCGTATGGCATAATTGAAAATTCTCAATTATTTATACTATCTTTGCATTTCATTTTTTATGATAAAGAACATTCTATGTTAGAAGAAATAATCAATATCAATCCAAGCGACCTTGTTGAAATCTACGGAGTAAACAACAGCAATATCGAATTATTAAAACACGCATTTCCTCATTTGCGACTCGTTGCAAGAGGAAATCAGATTGTTATTAAAGGACAGGAAAAACAAATTGAAGAATTTCTCAATTTATTTTCCATCATACTCCAATTATATGATAAATACGATCATATCACAGAGAATGACATCATCGGTCTGCTTGAAAACAGAGAGGGATTTTTAAGAAATTTAGACTCAAAAAACAAACGAACCGATGTTATTCTCCTTGGAAAGGACGGGCGAATGATACATGCCCGAACTCCGAATCAGATTAAATTAGTGGAAAGTATTGCTGCGAATGATATGATTTTTGCGATAGGTCCCGCAGGAACAGGAAAAACGTATACTGCGGTAGCGCTGGCTGTAAAGGCATTGAAAGAAAGAGTAATAAAGCGAATAATCTTAACACGTCCCGCTGTGGAAGCCGGTGAAAATCTGGGCTTCCTGCCGGGCGACCTCCGCGACAAACTCGACCCTTATCTGCAACCTCTTTACGATGCTTTGCGGGATATGATCCCTCCGCAGCGTCTGAGAAGTTATATGGAAGATCATACAATTGAGATTGCGCCTCTGGCATTTATGCGCGGACGAACCTTAGACAATGCATACGTTATTCTGGATGAAGCTCAAAATGCAACCGCTGTTCAACTCAAAATGTTTCTGACCCGAATGGGCAACAATGCCAAATTTCTTATAACCGGCGACCTGACACAAATTGATTTGCCTCCTCATCAAACTTCCGGTCTTTTGCAGGCAACGCATATTTTGAGCGACGTCAAAGGAATTGATATTATTCGCTTGGATACTAAAGATGTAGTTCGGCATCGTTTGGTAACGTCTGTTATTAATGCCTACGAAAAACTGCAGGAAAACAATAATAAACAATAGAACACGTTTTACGAAAACATGTCGTATTGGATGAAAAAATATACTTTCGTTTTTGTTTTATTTGTCAGTGTTTTTTCTGCTCCTGTTTATGCTCAAACGGGAGGAAATGAAACATATAAATTTCTAAACCTGCCTGTTTCGGCAAGGGGTTCGGCTTTGGGAGGAAAACTTTTCTCTGTCAGAGACAACAATCCTGCTTTGGCGATTATGAACCCGTCCATGCTGAACCCGTCGATGAGTATGGGGACTTCTCTCAATCTGGTAGATTATTTCTCCAATGCGCTTTACGGACATCTCAACTATATTCACAGTTTTAAAAATGTTGGCACGTTTGACTTGGGACTTCAGTTTGCGTCTTACGGTTCTTTTCAGGGATACGATATCTACGGCAACGAAACAGGAAAGTTTACCGCTTCCGATTTCGCACTGATTACAGGCTATGGAAAAGAATTTGTCGATAGCATGTTCTCTATGGGAATGAATATGAAATGGATTTTCTCGAAATACGAAAATTATTTTTCGGCAGGACTTGCCGTCGATTTTGCCGCTTCTTATTATTCCCGTCCCAAAAATCTTTCGCTGACTTTGTTGATTGGTAATCTCGGAACACAATTCAAAACATATAGCGGTATTCGGGAGAAAATTCCTTTGGAAATACAATTGGCTATTTCTCAACGTCTAAAGCATCTTCCTGTTCGCTATTGCATCACATTACAGCATCTGCAAAAGTGGAATTTATCCTACACCGACCCCACCGATCCCTTCGCTACAATCGACGCCGAAACAGGCGAACCAAAACAAAAACCCAAATGGCGACAATTTGCCAATAATCTGTTCCGACATGTCGTTTTCGGATTAGAAATATTGCCTGTCAAATATATTTCCTTACAACTTTCGCACAATTACGATGTCCGTCAGGAAATGAAGAGTATCGAAAAACCGGGAATGACAGGTTGGGCTTACGGAGCAGGAATACATGTTTATCATTTTGATTTATATTATGCCCGCAATCACAATAATCTGGCTTCCGTTCCCAATCATTTTACGCTTTCTGTGAACATAAGTAACTTTTTAAAAGATAAAAAATAAATGGAGAACTTTTTAGAGATATTAAAAATAACCCTTCCTGCTCTTTTTGTTGCGTGTACCGCCTTTTTCACACTGAAATTCATCGGTGAGAAAGAACTGAAAAAACAATTGTTGGATCTTAAATACAATAACAGACAAATAACAACTCCCATTCGTCTGCAAGCGTACGAACGTCTGGCTTTGCTTTTGGAACGCATGAAACCCAATACGCTGTTGTTGCGCAATCAGAGCGCTGGTCTTTCATCCTCTCAATACCGTACCATTTTACTTACGACAATACGTAATGAGTTTGATCACAATCTGTCGCAACAGGTGTATGTATCGAGCGCTTTATGGAAAGCCGCTAAAAACGCCAAAGAAGAAGCAGAAAAAATCATCAACTTGGCGGCGGCAAAAACAGGTATCGACGCTTCGGGAAATGATCTGGCTGCAAAGATATTGGAACTCTACATACAGAACAAGGTCTGTCCTTTCGACGACGCCCTTTCTTTGCTTCATCATGAAATCAAAGCATTATATTAATCCATGCAACAATATAAAAAGAACAACGATCTTATTTACGGCATTCGTCCCGTGATGGAAGCAATAAATAACAACAAAGATATCGATAAAATAATACTGCAAAAAGGAGCAAGAGGAGATAATTTCAAAGAACTGTTTCAGTTAATTCGTCAGTACAATATCCCGTTTCAATATGTTCCGGCAGAACGATTAAGCAGATACACCAGAGGAAATCATCAGGGGGTTGTTTGTTTTATGTCTTCGGTTGTCTATCAGAATATTTACGACGTCCTTCCTCTTTTGTACGAAGAGGGTAAAACACCCTTTTTATTGCTCTTGGACAAAATAACGGACGTTCGCAACATGGGCGCTATCGCCAGAAGCGCTGCCTGCGCCGGAGTGGACGCTATTATTGTCCCTTCCAAACACAGTTCGCAATTGAACGAAGACGCTGTTAAAACGTCTGCGGGAGCTTTACACGCCATACCCGTCTGCCGACACGACAAATTGCAGGATGTTTTGATTTATCTCAAAGAATGCGGCATCGAACTTATTGCCTGTACCGAAAAAGGCGACAGTCTTTTTTATCAGCACGAATACAGCAATCCGCTATGTATCCTCATGGGAAGTGAAGACGAAGGTATTTCCGAACAATATCTCTCTCTTTGCGACAAACAGGTACGGATACCCATTGCAGGCGCTATTCCTTCTCTGAATGTGTCTGTTGCAACGGGGATTATACTGTTTGAAGTCTTAAAAAACAGACTTTCATCCCCCATTGTCTGAATCAGGATTGACAGGATTATTGTCTTGAACGGTGATTTATTAGTGAACAAGTGGTTCAGACAATAAAAAACGGGGCAGATGCCCCGTCAAA
>JAISRU010000254.1 GCA_031273515.1 Bacteroidales bacterium
CGTCATTTTTTCCTCACCCCGTCCTTCGGACACCCCTCTCCATTTTGGAGATGGGACAAGGGTAAGGATATTTCCGTATTTGTTGTCCTTCTTATTCTGCTACGTTGTCAGAAAAATAACCAATCTCTTTTATTTAATTTTGCAAAGATATAATTAATTTTAATAGGACAGACTATTCAGAGCAAAAAAATATACAGATTCATTATTTATCTGTGTTTCAATGCAATTATTTTTCAATAAGGTCTATTTATGGGTCATTTTACCGTATTTTCCTCCCCAAATAAGCATTCCCAAAGCAAAAATCCGACAGGATTTGGAAGGAAATCCGTCTTGAACTGTGATTCTAATGATTTATTTGATGGACTATGATTTTCTTTTTATCTGTATAAATCTGTTTAATCAGTGTCATATTTCGACTACGCTCAATATAAATCTGTAGTGTACCCCTTTTTTTATTCTTTCAAATATTTTATCTGTCAATTTATCTATCACTTGTAAAATAAGCGACAAATGGTACACTACCCTTGTATCAACTCGCTAAATATTTTTCATAGCACCTCAAAAAATGAATTAACCAAAAAGGTTTCGGAGAAAGAAACGCAAAATTGTATGAGAAAATCGAGCGATTGAAAGTGTCAAAGTCACGACGCACGTAGAGACGTTGCATACAACGTCTCTACAACGGCAACAGATACGAACGCTACATGTAGAGACGCAATGCATTGCGTCTCTACATAACAACAATCACAGTCAATCATCTAAATCAGACAAATCAGAGTTCAGACAGAAGCGTCTGCAGGTCATTTTCAATTTTCAATTTTCAATTCATTTATTGCTCGTTTAATCATTTCGTCGTCGGCATTGATCACCGAATAGAACGATTTCTCGCCAAACAGATTTCGACCGATATAGGCTTTTGTCCACTTCTTAAATTCTTTCACCGAGTAGGCAGAATTTTCGGGAACAATACCCTGTTCTCTTCCTTTTGACATCATCTCGGAAATCATAACACTGCTTACTGTGAAACTGTTCAGAAAAGAATGGACGGTCTTATATGTTTTGGTTAAGTAATTTCTGTTTTTATCGACGTATTCCATCGCATACGAATAGACAATTCCCTGATTGGCAATCCTGTTGAAATAAATCACACTGTCGGACTTTTCTATCGGAATAAAAATGTCGGGCATAATACCTCCGCCTCCATAGACCGTCTTCCCGCCGGGAGTAATAAAACGTAACGAATCGGCAAAATGAATGCTGTCTTTGCTGTCCATTTCTCCTCGTTCATAGCGAGTGAGAATATCTGCATAATAGTCGTCATTGTTTGTCTTGTCGAACGGACGCTGAATGCATCTGCCCGTAGGAGTGTAATAACGAGCTACCGTGATGAGGACTTCCGAACTGTCGCTAAGATAGAATTGTCGTTGTACCAAGCCTTTGCCAAACGATCTTCTTCCTATAACCAATCCTCTGTCGTGATCTTGTATGGCTCCCGCAACAATTTCACTCGCCGAAGCAGAATATTCATCGGTCAAGACAACAATCTTTTGCGTATTCTTCTCAAACAGTCCTCCCGATGTGGAATAATATTCCTGTTTCCCTACCGCTTTTCCATAAGTATAAACAATAAGTTCGTCCTCTGGAAGCAATTCGTCACAAATGGCAATTGCCGCTCCCAGATAACCGCCCGGATTTCCCCTCAAATCCAAAATCAGTTTATCAACTCCCTGTCGGATAAGTTCCTGTAATGCCGCATGAAATTCGTCTGCGGTGGAAAGCGTGAAATTATCGATATTGATATAACCTGTTTTCGGCGCAATTTCGTAATACACCGGAATGCTGTAAACAGGTATCTTATCCCGAACAATCTCAAAAGAAATCAGACCCCGAACGCCTTTGCGAAGAATGTCAACCTGTACTTTCGTTCCTTTTTTCCCGCGCAAAAGCTGTACAATCGAAGTGTTTTGCATTTTTACGCCTGCAATCAATTCACCGTTCACTTTTATAATGCGGTCGCCCGGAAGAATACCCACTTTTTCGGAAGGTCCCCCCGAAGTAACGCTCACCACCCACAATGTGTCCGCATGCATATTGAACTGAATGCCAATTCCCTCAAAACCGCCCATCAAAATTGTGTTTGCCTGTTCCGTTTCTTCTTTGGTCATGTAAGAAGAATGAGGATCTAAATTTAACAACATGCCGCGAATTGCCTCTTCGTCGAGCTGCTTTTGGTTTATGTCTTCAAAATAGTATCGGTTGATAATATCCGACACCTCGCCTGCCTTGTCTTTTCCCGAATGAATTCTAATCAAAGGAATTTGCTGTCGGAGAGGCACACAATAAATCCCGATAAGAAAACCCACCGAAAAGACTAACGACAAATAAATAGGAAGTCGGATTTTATAATAAGGATCTTTATTTTCAGTCTGCATAATGTCTTTTGATTATTTAATGAACCCGGGAGGATAATGCAAAAAATCGTCGGTATCTTTCAACAGCAGTTTTTTATCCTGATATATCAGATACAGACTGTCGTCAATTAACTGTAATGTGATGGCATTGATGTCAATACCATAAACAATCAGTTTGTTTTGCGATTTACGATAACCTGCAAAATTGGTGGGATTTTCCCATTGTTCCACCGACATTTCCCCTTTTTGTACCGGCGTTGGTTTGACGCCCGTCAGCGTATCTTTCTTACTGACGGCTTCTATCGGAATAACAACCTCTGCAATCTTCACATCGGTTTTTATGGCTATTTCCGATACTTCTTCCAAAGCGGTAACAACAACAGGGGAAACAATGCTGTCTTCCGATATTATAGTGGTATCTTTCAGCGTATCCTGTTCCAAAGTCTTTCCTGCTACGATCCGTTTTTCGGCAGACGGTTCGGGAAGACTGACAAGCATATCTGCCGTATCGTCCATATCGGGAAATACCTCAGAAATTTTAACAATCTTATCTTTTGTGAAATTGGCAATAATGCCAAAATAAGCAATCAGCATGGTGATAACCGCTCCGGAGAGCATACCCATACCAAAAGCCAAAAGATTTTTCTTTTTTCTTCGACTAAGCATTCCGTTATCAGTATATTTCTATCTTGTAGGGGATACGAGCTTGAACTCCTTTTATTTCCAATGCCGTTTCTACAAAATTAAAATAGGTATACGTCTGATATAAGTTCGATTTTTGCAGCTTGGATGAAACACTGTTGTCAAGAAACGTTTCGACAAATTCCTGAAAAAATTCCTTCAAAACAGGATATTCCGAAATGCTATAGTTAGTTATATTCGCCAGTTCGGCAGCTTTTGCAACAGCTACATCCAATCCTCCGAGCGTATCGACCAAATTCAGCCGTAAAGCATCGACTCCAGACCATACCCGTCCCTGTCCGATAGAATCGACAAAGGTTGTTGATAAATTTCTTCCGTCTGCAACCCGTTGTATAAAGGTCGCATAAAAATTTTCCACGTTTTTCTGAAGTACGTTCCGTTCATAAGCGGTCATTTTGCGGGTAACGGAAATGAGGTCGGCATAAGGATTTGTCGTAACGCGGTCGATGGTAATACCTAACTTGTTAGCCAACAATTTTTCAAAATTGGGAATTACGCTAAATACGCCTATCGATCCCGTAATTGTAGTCGGTTGCGCAACAATATAACTTCCCGCACAGGCAATGTAATATCCTCCCGAAGCGGCATAATCGCTCATGGAGATAACCACAGGTTTTTCCTTGCGCGCCAGATCGACTTCCCTCCATATCGTTTCGGAAGTCAAAGCGCTGCCTCCGCCCGAATTTATCCGAAAGACAATGGCTTTTACATTTTCATCTTTTCTTGCCTTTGCCAATTCCTCTGCTGTGGAATAGCCTATGGTTTCTTGACGAGGATCGCCTTCGTCGTCAAGAATTGACCCCACAGCGTAAATTACGGCTATGTTATCTTTTTTGTAGCCCGACGACGGAATTGTTTTTTTGTAATCCTTTAAAGATACCCGATTGACTGCATTCTTCTGATTGATTCCCATTTGCGAACAGAGAAAGGCTTCGTACTGATCTCTGTACAGCAGACTGTCTATAAATCCGTTCTTGACAGCATATTCATTATCACCAATAAGCAGCAGACTGTCGCAAGCGGTATGAATTTTCTTGACGTCAATCGAACGACTTTTACTGATATTGCCGACAATATGATCCCACATGGAGTTCAAGTAAGTCTGCACCTGTTCTTTACTTGCTTCGCTCATTTTGTCAAGCATAAACGGTTCTACGGCGCTTTTATAGGTTCCGTGACGAATAATTTGCACATCCAGATCAATCTTATCGAGCAATCCTTTGTAGAACATCACTTCCGAAGACAGTCCTTGAAATTCGAGCATTCCCTGCGGATGCAAAAATACTTTATCGGACGCCGTCGCCAGATAGTATGCTTTCTTACTCAATCCTTCCGAATAAGCATAAACGAATTTTCCTGATGCTTTAAAATCGAGTAAACAATTCCGAAGTTCTTCCAGAACAGCAAACGATGCGGCAAAATTTGAAATATTCAGACAGATACCTTCTATATTGTCATCTTCTTTGGCATGTTTAATTGCCGCAGCTAAGGTATTAAGTCCAAGGGTACGATCGTTGTACATCATGGGAAAAGCATATTTCTCAAAAGGATTATCCACGCTTCGTTCCACAATAGCGCCTTTCAATTCCAACTCCAATACCGACTGAGGTACTATTTTGGGCGTATTATCGCCCGACAATGCGGCTATCCCGACAATTATAAAGATAAATCCTGCTACTATCGGCGTTAAAATCAAGCCAAGAATGGTAGCCAACAACATTTTAAAAAAATCTTTCATCTATTCTGTTTTTATTTTCGATTATTTAATATTCTATTCTGTAAGATATTCAAATTAACGTCGCATTTCCCGTATGTTACTAAAGTTAATGTTCAGACGAAGCGTAACGACATGATGGTTCATCGCTGTAAAGGGAAGAAGAGGGTCGGTCTTGCCGATATATTCTTCCATTTCAGGATTATAATTGTAGAATGTTCGTATATTAAATCCATAGGTTATCATGGCGGTTACACGTTGCAGACTTTTTGTACGATCGGCATATTGGGCAGGAAAAGCAATTCCCACTTCGGGACGGATATAAAAATTGGCATAAGCCGTCGAAACCTCATTTTTGGTGGCATACGCAAAGTGCATCGCCAAGCCATAGACAAAAGGATTCATATCCAACTTCCCGATGTAACTGCAATGGAAAGTCCCGATCAAATTATGGGTCTGGTATCCGCCGTGATCCATTCCCAGTCCGAACTGATAGGTTACGCTTTGTTGCATAAACCGATTCCCAATCCCATAATACTGACTGGCAACATACCCTATTCCTGCCATAGGAACAGCGGAAATTGCCTGTTTTAAATTGGCGGAAATGCCTGCGCCAACATGTATCGTCAAGCCCTGCCGAATATAGGAATGTCCTTTGCCTAATGATGAAAAGGTATTTTTACGTCCGCCTCTGTTGGATTGTCCATACAGATTATTCTCCAAAAAATGAAGTCCCAAAAACACGAATACAAGTATAAACACACCTGTTTTTCCTTGCTTAAATCTCAGTAAATTTGCCATACTGTTTACGATAATAATTACGTGGCAAAGATACAAAATTTATTCGTTTGATTAGACATTTTTTTTCAATTGTTTTTTTGCTATCCGCAAGAATAGATTTTCGTCTTATAATATGCTGACAACAAAGAATATAAAACCATAACACAGACTGTCTGATTCGGTGAATTATACCCGAAAATCAAAGTACAGGGGCGTCTTCAGGGGATTGTCGGAGGATAAAATGGATGAAAAATTGCATCACCACAACCCAAACCGTCTATTTTTTGCACATCGGAAGTGGACAAGTAAACGAGAGCGCGAAGCGACGCTTTTCTCTTGAACTGTGATTTATCTGCTTAAATGAGGAACAGGATTTTCTCTGTGTAACTCTGTGTCTTCTCTGTGTAACTCTGTGAAATAAAAAAATCTGTATAAATCTGTTACATCTGTGTTTATCTGTGTGCAAAAATTAATCATCCGAATGGTCATTTTCACAATCAATCTTTTCAATTCTCAATTGAATTACATGTCTGCCATCATAATTCGTATACTGAAGCCTCCGTTGATGGTCAGGTTTTTATATTGATTTGCCAGAGCTGGAGTATTCAGAGTATGGTCGTAGAAGATTTTGAAGAAAATGTTCTTGGTGATCTGATATTCTCCACTGACGGCAATTGAAAGTATTTTCTGTCCTGCGGAAGCCAGATCAATATTTTCTTCTATCTTGCGCAATATGGTCTTGTTATCTCGAATCGAGAAATCAGCTCTGACCATCAATTCTCCGTCGGTCTGCTTGCGGACGCCTGCAAAATCAAAGGTCATCTTCAGATTCTTAAACCGATAGCCTGTCCCAAAGATAATCTCGTTATTGGCGACCTCCGTAACCTGAAAATTCGCCAGACTCAAAGTTACTGTCCTTGTTTTTCGCCATTCAGCTTTAAATTGCAAACTGTTTTTTAAAGTCATATCCACACCAATAAGCGGGTTCATCGCTTCCACAATCGCAACTTGTCCTACCTCTATCTTTGGAATGAAATTGTTTAAAGCATCCCGTATCGTTTGCAGGTCTTCCTCTTCGGGACGATATGACATATTGGTGGCAAATCCGCCCAACTGGTAAACGCAATTGTAAGCATGTTGCATCGTAATAGACTGAAAAACTTTATTCACTCCCGGTATCTTGGTGATCCCATTGTAAGACACTCGCCAGTTGGGAAGAGGAATGTTGAAAAAAGGAGAATTAACGGCTACATCCGAAGTCGATTTACCCGAATATGCAGCCCAAAAAGCATACAGCAACACTTCCTGATTTAAATGTCCGTATCCGTCGGGAAAGTCGTCCGAACCGCGACTGTAATCGTCCCGAAAAGAAACACGTCTTTCTGCCAAACGATTGGCTATCTCGACACGATACTGCTTGAAATTCTCAAAATTCCGATTGGAATATGTCTCCTTTTCCGACTTCACAAAGAAAGTAGGCGTACAGATTGTCGTAATGGTGAAACTGCCTGTTTTCTGTCGCGAAAAAACGCCATAAACCCCATTGGTGTCGGGAATATAATACGACTGATCCGTATGACTGTAGGTTCGTGTTGCGGTCAAGTCGATCTTTAAATCTTTAATGGGTTCTACCGTTGCCTTTATTTGAATATTCGTATTGTAGGTCTGCAGGTATGGCGTATTCAACAAATCGCTGGTTGTCAGCCATCCGTTTTGAGAGGCGATAAATCTCAAATCATCGTTTTGCTTTCCGAAAACAAACAAAAATCCGGGCGATGCATTGTTGAGCAAATTCAAACCTAATATATCCGGCTCTAACATATAACCTGTCATGGCTGTTCCGTTTCCTTCGGTGTAGCTGAACGAAACATTCTTGATCATCATCACTAAACGCAGAAAATTGTCCAGAACCTCCTTGCCGATATTTTTCCTGTCTTCTTCTTTTTCTGCTTTCCGTATCGAATCCTGTTGCGACCGAGAAAGACTTACTTTCGATACAGGCGCTTTTTCGGGTTCTTTTTTCGACAAAATTGGTTTGTCTTTCAGGCTGCTTCCGAAAGTCCCCTGATTCACTTTGCGCAAATATTTCGACTTATTATACAGCGTTGTAAAGTTGGCGGTAGCAGTAAACTGTTTGGTATTGCTGTTTTCAATGCTGTTTCCAAGATACGAAATAGCTTCGGCAGAGGCAGTCCACGTATATTTGGAACTGTAGCGAACACTGCTGTTGAGAAAACTGAATATCGGAATTTTATTGATCGGTATCTGATAACTTGCATTAAAGTCCTGCATAAAATCGTTCATCTTACCAAAATCGGCAAAACTTTTCCGCACAACGGCTTTCTTTTCTTTTGTGTCAATTCTTCCCTGAGGTTCAGTGATGAACGACTTGACAGAAGCCGTATAATCTAATTTCAGACTTTGCGCCAAATCCCAACCCAAGGTATATTCTCTTGTCCATTCAAAGGCTTTGACAAACATAGGCTCTGTAATGATGATCCCTTTGCTCTTGTTTCTCAGTTTACTTTCGTTCAACATGCGGTAAACGTCGGTGCGAAACGAAAGCGAACGAGGATAAAACATAAAATTAAAATCGTATATCAACTGCAACCATTTCTGACTTTTCATCTTTTCTATTTTCCCAAAAGGCTGAACTTTGTAGGGTTGCGTGTTGAAAGTATATCCGAAACCGCCATTGTGCGTAAACATATTGTCGTATTCGTAGTCGATATTATAGATCTTAACTTCGGTATAAGCATACGAAAAATCAAAGTTTTCAATATCCCAAATATGACTTTTCGACGTATTGTTTGATCCTTTGTCTTTGCGGGCATTGACAATATTGACATTCTGACGCTGAACAACATCCAAAGACTGATGCTTGATAGAATCTCTTTCTTCTTTTGTGTTATAGGTCTTTAAGTCGGAGCGTAATTTCACGTCGGGATTGAGCGGATTGTATTCGGGTGTTCCCACATTTCGGGAGAAATCATAATGAAAAGGTAAATTAATCGACCATTTGGAAGGCAGCAGTTTACCCATTTGCAGATTGGTAGACAAATCCAGCGTTGTCAGCGTTTCCTGCTGACGGTCGTACGTACTCGATTCCAAAGCGCCAAATCCCGCCGTACTGATGCTTGCCGAAAAAGCGACGTCTCCTAAATCTGCCAGATCGACACGCACTCTTCCCATAGCCGCCCAACCGCCTTTCTCTTCAAATTTACCCAACCGCAATTCGTTTACCCACACTTCCACCGACTTGGGAAGCATATCATCAGCGTCGCCCAAGGATCGCTTTCGTGGATTTCTTACGCCCATCATGATAATTTTGATGTCAGCCAGATTGGGCGCTCCCATCACAGACATACTGCCGTCGGGAGAAGAATACGCAACATTCAACGGATGACTTCCTCCGTTACGGTTGGCAATATTGCGGTCTTGTTTCAAATCGACCAACTTTTGTAAATCAATTTCAATCTCATTGGACGATGGCCAAATCAGAGATCGATCGGTTTCTCCCCAGTTCGTCAAGTCGAAAGGAATTACGTATTCATAGTAATTTTCCGTAAAATCCGATCCCAAACGAATAAAAAACACAACATCTCCCTTGTCCACGTCTTCGGTTTCAAAGGCTTTTTCGCCATGCAGATAGAAACGCAAAACGCCAAAGCGTCGGAAATCGAAATTGGTATTCTTATAGATCGCCCGCGCATCTCCGTCCGACAGATTGATAATGCGCATATTCAGACTCTGTTCGTTGAGTTCTCTGGGAGTTTGCTGCATATAGGATATTTCCCGTTCGACGCCCTCAGGCATAACGTAGGGAATAGGAAAACGACGCGAATTTTCTTCCAGATTAAGCGCCGCGACATTAAAAGATGTTTCGCTTTGTCCGCCCGTATAAGGACCTTCTTCTCGAAGGTCGTTGGTATATCTTCGCCAGTCGCCCCGTATCAAAGCGAGTTCGGCAAAACGTAAAACAACCGTTTCGTCAAAACCTTTGAGAAACATACGCATAAAACGAATGGAACTGTATCCGCTGATAGCCCCGATAACCTCATCCGGATTTTTCACAGGCACTTTAAACTGATACCATTTGACATTCCTTACATCTCCATTGTCCATTTTCACATTGCCTTCCTGAATATTGGTGATGTAATTTTGTCCGACTTTCATTTTGTCGGGGCGTAATGCTATTTTATACTGATAATAGCGTTCATCTTCATTCATGGTATTATCCAGATTGATGTCTTCCATGTCGGGCTGCGAAGTTGCCTGCGTAAGGTAATTGTTTCGTTTGGCGTCGTCGGAACGGTCGTCTAAGGTGGGGGAATTTCCGTCCATATTGTTAAACATTTTGTAACGATCCGAAATATTCAACGCCTCATTATCATAATCGCTTCCTCTGAAATAATGAAAATTATCTGCCGAAGGATCCTGTTCAAACGCAGCATACGCATCGGGAGTAAGAATGTTTTTGACGGCTGCCAGATAAGAAGCATAATGAATTCGTTCGAGAGAATCGTACAATCCGTCCAATCCCACGTCGATATAACGTCGACTTTTCAACTCGCCGTCGAAAGCCATCACGATAGACTGATTTACAGGAACCCGTCCCCACATTGTGTAATCCACGCCTGCGTCGCTTCCGTCGGAAGGAAGTCCGTGTTCAAAACTTTTACGTCCGTCGCGAAGAATATCTTCGGAAACATCTCCCAGATTAATATAAAAATCTCCTCCTGAGTGATTGGTGTTGTCAAGAAACGGGTCAAGCAACCAGAACTGAATATATTCCACATTGGTATTTTCAAAATCGGTATTATCCAATTTACGCATGACCCCTGCCCAGCGGGAAGCCGGATTTTTCAGCGTACCGTCGCTGTTCAGACCTGCCGAAATGCCGCCCAAACCGCCGACGTCGTAATTATAAGGACCTTTTTCTTTGGGATAATATGCCAAATCGAGGAGTGTCAAATAAGGATCTTCTCCATTATTGACCAAAACGGGACGATTGGGAAACACTTCCACCACTTTCACTCTTCGGGCGTACATTTCGGAACGGTGGTCGTTGGTGATGCTTCCGTTGAAATAACTGTTTGAATAGCTTTCGTTATGAAAGATAGGATCGATGTTATACCATGCCAGTTTGGCTCTGTTGAAACCGTATTCCAGCCCCATCGCAGGAGCGGCTTCGGGAAACATGCCCCGCTGCATCTGGTTCTGAGGAAGACTTGCCATACGCCACATGCTCATCATACGCAAATCGTAGGTAGTGGTAGCGGCTTCAAAGTCGTCGATATAGAGTTCCGCTTTTTCTCCTCTTCCAATCA
>JAISRU010000295.1 GCA_031273515.1 Bacteroidales bacterium
TTATAAAAAATGAAATTTTTCTTCGCATAATTATTCTTTATATAAAAAAGGGGATTAAAAACAAATCTTAATCCCCTTAGCATAATTAATTACTTAACTAAAAAAACAGGTATTATATAGCCTCCCAAATCTCCTAATTCCGGATGCAGAGGATAATCTCCCTTAGGAATCATATATAAATCACCGTCTTCTGTTCTACTGTAACGATCTTCATCAATCGGAAAGAATGTATTCCCATCACTAAACGATTCTTTATTTGCTAAAATTTTCACAAATAAATCACCTTTATCACTTTTTTCTACGACAGCAAAATTTGCTATACTGGAAATGGGATCGGCAATTCCTTTGTGTTCTATTGATATTCTAAAATTACACATGCCTTTTTTCCCTTCACAAGGTTTTCCCTTCCCTGTCACCCAAGAAATACAAATAGTACCTCCCATTTCTTTTTGGATTAATCCATTGTCGGTTACAGAATTCAGCATTTTGGTGCTATCTAATTCAGTACTTTCTTTCTGGCAGGCATAAAATATTATGCCGCCTATAACCATAACTGCAGCAATTGCCGCAAAAATCAATTTCTTCATTTCTAATATTATTAGACACCGGCGTTTTTTATTTTTTTATACCGGATGTAATTGAGCCTACTCTATTACGGATTTTCGGCTTACTCCCGTTGTTTTTCACGCCCGTACATTCCGGACAACCTCTTTTACGCAAGCGGAGCGGGTAACGCATATTGGGTTTAAACCCAACCATCGCGAAAGGAAACGCACACCTTATTAGTCAGGAAATACATTCTGCTTTCGCACCTTACCACAACAAGAAACGGAGTTGTCAACTGTTTATTGGCATAGCAACAACTGCAAATATCCCGCCTTGTTGCCTTTTAGCCCTAACGTCGGACGTTCTCAAAACGTCAGGGGCGAAAACAGCTCAAGTTCGTTTTGCAGAGTTGCCAAATGCTCCGCTTTAAAAAGGTAAAATCAATATTTGATTTAATATATTTCTTGTTGTCTTTCCACAGAAAAGAAAAACGTTTTAAGCAAGGGACAGTAAATTCAAACGACATAAGAGCATACGCTTTCCGTCGGTAAGCGTACAGCAGTGCCGCTGTTACAGCACAAAGCGCGATAAAAAAGCCGACATACAGTAACAGACCGATAAAGTAAGCGCCGCAAAACAACAAAACGCATAAAATACTGATTATCAGTATAGTAGGGGGGTAAACATACAACTACGTGTAAATCTACACAATACGGTATCAGGAAAGCAGTTTTCAGAGTTTTTCAACTGTTCCTGTTGCCGTTTCCGACGAGTTAGCTCGTCTACCAATAAAAATACAATAACATATAACTTTGAGTTCATGTTTGGATATATTTATTATGGAGCAAAAGTAACATTTTTTTCAATACAAATGATAGAAAAATGATATTTTTTTTACTTTCCTGAAACTTTTTTTTTTCATTCATCTGTAAATCAGACAATAAGAATTATAGAAAATCGCTGAAAATAGATGTTTTTGGCTCTGTCAGAATGCTTTTTGGGCAGAAATAAACATCGACAACAGAAAATTTTATGGGTTTTTCGCATCAATTTGGGGAGTGAGAGGTAATTTTTGTCAGAACCGCTACAATATATCTAAAATATCATCTCTGCGAGATTTTTCACGAATGCAACAATTTGAACGGCAAAGCCCTCACCGAAGGTAAATGCACTCGAATAAATTGTCTCGTAAAAAAAATATCCATTTTTATTGCTATCTGAATTTTTATTACTACTTTTGCAAAAAATAAAATCATGCTTTAATCAAGATGAATTTGAACCGAATAACAAGGATTGTAAGTAATCCTGTTTTTTCGGAACAGGTTCTCATGTTTCAAAAACAGATAATAAGATAAAGGAATAACTAAAACACGAATATGGACATAAACACATTTTCAAAATTAACATACGGAGTATATATTGTTGCTTCGGGAGATAAAGATACTAAGAACGCTTTTATCGCCACCGTTGTCTTTCAGGTAACTGCAATTCCTGAAAAGATTGCCATTGTGTGCAATAAAGATAATCATACGCTGAAATTCATTCAGGAGAAAAAGGCGTTCAGTATATCGGTCTTAAGACAAAATTACAGTCCCCTTACCCTTGGCGCTTTTGGGTTCAGAAGCGGGAAGGACTTCGATAAATTCAAGAATTGCAATTATATTATCGGAGAAAATACCGGAGTCCCCATTGTCTTGGACGATACGATTTCATGGTTTGAATGCGATACGGAACAGGAACTTGATTTGGGAACCCATATTCTGTTTGTCGGCAAAACACTCGATTGTAAAATAATATCGGAAGACGATATTCCGTTGACCTATCAGTATTATCATGAAATAAAAAAAGGCATGACCCCTAAAAATGCGCCGTCGTATATCGAAATAAATAAAATTAGTAACCAAAATAAATAGAGTATGAAATATGTATGTGTAGTATGCGGATATGTTTACGATCCCGCAGCAGGCGACCCTGACAGTGGTATTGCTCCCGGAACAACATTTGAAAATCTTCCCGATGATTGGATTTGTCCCATTTGCGGAGTAGGCAAAGATCAGTTTGAACCTGAAGAATAAAACTTGTATTGGTCAGGATATTATAACAAATATCCTGACCGTTTTTTTGAACAATTTGAAACAAAAAGATAAAACAAATATAAAACAATGTATAACAGAAAAACCATTGCCGACAATATCTTTTATGTCGGCGTGAACGACCGTCAGAAAAATCTCTTTGAAAATTATCTGCCTTTACCCGGCGGCGTTGCCTATAATTCCTATTTAATTATAGACGAAAAAATAACGCTGATAGATACAGTCGATGCTTCTTTGGCTGATGTTTATCTGGCAAAAATAGAAGCTGTTCTTCAGGGAAGAGCTATCGATTATTTAATTGTCAATCACATGGAACCCGATCATGCAGGGTCGATAGGTTTGTTGAAACAAAAATACCCCAATCTGCAAATAGTGGGAAATCGCAAAACTTTCGACATGTTAAACGGATATTTTGGCATCAATACGCAATTGCATGAGGTCAAAGAAGGCGATACCCTGTCGCTTGGCAAACGAACCCTGACTTTTTACATGGCGCCGATGGTACATTGGCCCGAAGTAATGGTGGCTTATGAAAACAGCGATAAGATTTTGTTTTCTGCCGACGCCTTCGGTACATTCGGTACTGTGGACGGCGACTATTTGGACGCCTGTATCAATACCGATAAATATTGGGATGAAATGCGTCGCTATTATGCCTGTATTGTGGGAAAATTCGGCGCTCCGACCCAGAATGCATTGAAAAAAATAGCTACGTTGGACGTTCAGATTATTTGCTCTACGCATGGTCCTGTATGGAAGCAGGAGAGAGAGAAAGTGGTTGATTTGTACGATAAATGGAGTCGCTACGAAGCAGAAGAAGAAGGAGTGGTTATTGCATTTGGTTCCATGTACGGACATACGCAGCAACTAACCGAAGCGGTGGCAGAAGGCATTACAGCAGAAGGAATAAAAAATGTTGTGATTTACAACGTTTCCAAAACGGATACTTCTTTTATCCTTTCCGACATTTTCAGATATAAGGGACTGATAATAGGCAGTCCGACATACATGGGCGGAATATATCCTTTGATAGAACAATTACTTTTTTCTATTGAACATCGCGGAATTAAAAATCGGTTGTATTCCTGTTTCGGTTCTTTTACATGGGCAGGCGCAGCGACAAAACAATTAACGGCATTCGCACAAACCATGGGATGGGAATTAGTCGGAACTCCTGTCGAAAACAAACAGGCTGTTTTTGCACAAAAATATCAGGAAGGTTTTGAACTCGGACAGGCAATGGGACAAAAATTGAAGTCCTTGCGATGACAAAGCGATTGTTTATTGCTCTTGAGATTATTCCAGACCCTAATTTTATGACTGTTTATTCCAAAATCAAAGCTGTTGCAACAACGAAGTTGGATATAATCAATTGGATAAAACCCGATCTGATGCATATAACACTGAAATTTTTAGGAGATACAGATCCCGATAAGATTTCGTCTGTTTTAGAAAGAATGGAATATGTCGGGAGAAAGACTACTCCTTTTCAGTTGGATATAAGCGGTATCGGCGTTTTTGGGAGTCGCTATCAGCCGCGGGTTTTATGGTTTGGCATTGTCGGTAATACGGCTGTACAGCAATTGCATTTCCTTATTCAAAAGCAGATGAAACAATTGGATTTCAAACCCGACTTCGGGAATTTCGTTCCTCATCTGACCATTGCCCGCATTCATAAAATTGAGGATAAACGAAGGTTCCGGGAAAATATCGAATCGATGAAAACTTCTTTTGTTCAACAGATTACCGTCAATAAAATGATTTTGTACGAAAGTATTTTAAAGAAATATACGCCAATCTATCAAAAAATGGGCGAAGTATATCTACTTGCCCAATGAGGTCAATAATAGAACAGTTTAGAATTATAAAACAAGTATAATGAAATTCCCATGACTAAAAAGTACACTTCGACACACAAAACGATGATTAGATCGCCTTTTGTAAGACATTGAATATAAATAAAATGACAAACACCTGAAAAGCAGTACTGCTTTTGGGTAAAAGCTGTACTGCTTTTGAGTAAAAGCCGTACTGGTTTCAGGTAAAAGCCGTACTGCTTTTTGGTGAGAGCCGTACTGCTTTTCACGGCGTTTGGTGTGGCGTCTTTGCATAGAATGGAAAAAAAGTAAATGAAAACAGGAACAGATGAAAAATGTAGTAGTATTAACAGGAGCAGGCATTAGTGCAGAAAGCGGTATCAGCACATTCAGGGATACGGGCGGATTGTGGGAACAATACGATATTCGAGAAGTGGCAACATACGAAGGATGGCTGAAAAACAAAGAATTAGTTACCGATTTCTATAACCAGCGTCGAAAACAGTTGTTGGAGGTTGAACCCAATTACGGACATATTGGTCTGGCAGAGTTAGAAAAACAATTTAAGGTATTTGTCATAACACAAAATGTGGATAATCTGCACGAACGGGCAGGAAGCAGTTTTGTCATGCATCTGCATGGTGAATTGACAAAAGTCCGTTCGGAAAAATATGAACAGTTGATTTACGAACTCACGCCCGACAAATACGAGGTGAAAATCGGAGATGTATGTGAAAAAGGCTATCAGTTGCGTCCGCATATTGTCTGGTTTGGAGAAGCCGTTCCCATGATTGAACAAGCTATTGAAATCACACAAAAAGCGGATATTCTGGTTGTAATCGGAACGTCTTTGAATGTATATCCGGCAGCAGCTTTGGTCGATTTTATCAATCAGGGAACTCCCGTTTATTTAATTGATCCCAATGAGGTGTCGATAAACCGGAAAAATGTGCATGTCATTAAAAAAAACGCATCGGAAGGCGTCAAGATTTTAACAGATATATTGCTAAAAGAATACATACAGTGATGCTTTCGGTTTTCAATCTGT
Source organism: Bacteroidales bacterium (assembly GCA_031273515.1). Lineage (GTDB taxonomy): Bacteria > Bacteroidota > Bacteroidia > Bacteroidales > WCHB1-69 > JAIROC01. The sequence goes on from JAISRU010000295.1 coordinate 5,505, forward strand.
TAGTTATGGGTAATCATTGTCTGCGCTCTCGAAAGAATTGTATGTTGAAAATCTGCAACCAATGGTTGGAAAAATTAGAATGGAAGCTATAAGAAAACACAACACTGCGCCTGAGAGTTCTATGATTACCGTCGGTTTCGGAAAGGTAGATTACTGTGATGTATATCGAATCACCAAGTCAACGAACGAAAGTCCCGAACAAATTGCCGTCCTTCTGTTCGACGTACCAAAATGGGTCGAATGCTTGATGAGTTTACGTAATTGGATAGTCCGACCTTTCGGGTTGAAAACAAAGACGGAAAACAACTCGACTGCTATCTTTCCTGTAATCGACCGCAACGACAATGAAATGCTCATGGGAATGAATGATAAACATTTGAATTTCAGACTTTCTATATTAATAGACAGAGAAAAATCGTTTATTTACGTAACAACTGTTGTACATTGCAACAACATTTGGGGTAAAATGTATTTTCTGCTCATCAAGCCATTTCATAAAATAATCGTACATGCGATGATAAAAAGGCAA
>JAISRU010000016.1 GCA_031273515.1 Bacteroidales bacterium
CTGATTTATCTGATTGGCTTTGCCTTTCTCCTTCTTGCTCGGCAGAAGCAAACAAGTTTGCCTCTGCTCTCGCTTCGTGCGTCGATTGGAGAGGGGAGATAAAAAACTGCGAATAATATTCGTCGCTTTGCGCCATTTTCAATTTTCAATTCTCAATTATCACAATTAAATCCCCTGCCTTTGCGTTAGAGTGAAAAATAAATAAAGAAAATGATTCGATTCGAAAACGGATATGTATTATATGCTCTCTTGCTGATACCTGTTCTTATAGGATTGTATGTCTATATTCGATACGGATATCAGAAAAAGTTGCGAAAATATGGAGATATATCGCTGCTCAAATTACTAATGCCTGATACTTCTCCGACTATGCAACATCTTAAATTCAGTCTGATATGTCTGATTTGGCTGTTTCTGGTTTTTGCGCTTGCCAATCCTCAGATGGGGTCGGGCGTCGAAAAAGGAAAACGAAAAGGAATTGATATTATGTTCTGTATCGACGTTTCCAACAGTATGCTCGCTCAAGATTATGCTCCCAATCGTCTGGAGGCAGCCAAAAGAGCTTTGCTCCTCTTTGTCGACCAGTTGAAAGGAGATCGCATCGGAATAGTCGTCTTTGCAGGAAACGCTTTTGTCCAACTTCCCATTACGTCGGACTATGCCGCCGCTATGATGTTTATTTCCAATATATCAACACAGACAGTCGCCTCGCAGGGAACGGACGTCGCAACGGCAATCGATAAAGCGGCTGCATCCATGAATCCTCCGGAAGACAAGTCCGGCGTTCTTGCCAATCAGACGAAAACACAAAAAGTGATAGTCGTTATTTCGGACGGTGAAGACCATTTTAACGAGGCTGTCGATGTAGCTGCCGCTGTCGCCAAACAGGGAATGCTTGTCTATACGATCGGTGTTGGTAATTCGATAGGAGAACCTGTCCCTGTACGCACGTCGTCGGGACGTACCGACTACAAAAAAGATAAAGACGGCAATACCGTTATCTCCCGTCTGAACGAACAACTTTTACGCGACGTCGCTCATGCAGGAAAAGGATCGTATATTCATGCCAATAATGCACATGTCGGATTCGATATACTGCATTCCGAATTGGAGAAAATCGACAAAACAGAAATTGAAGAAGTCGTCTTTTCTCGGTACGAAAGTAAATATGCTGTCCCTCTCTGGATAGCCTTTGTCTTATTGATCATCGAAATAATGCTATATAATAAAAAAATGTTTCACATCCGAAAACTTGCATGGCTCAAAGGCAATCCGAAACTGCCCGCGCTCTTGCTGTTACTCTTAGGATTATATCCGTCAATACTCTGTGGACAAACAACTCAGGAAATAAAAGCGTTGCGTCAGGGAAACAAAAACTATTCCGCCGCTTCCCGATTGGAAAAAGAAGCCAATGATCTGTCCGCAAAAAACAGAGAAAGCAATCAAAAAGAAATAGCCGTAAAAAAACAACAGGCACAGCAGTTGTACGAACAGGCGTCGACCAACTACCTGAAATCGAAAGAAAGTACGGGCAATTATTATAAGAGTCTGTATAATCAGGCGGCGGCTCTGTATAAACAGGGTAAATATGAGCAGGCGGCAAATGAAATCACGCAAATGATAGAAAATACCCCTCTCGATGATAAAACAAAGGCGAAAGCATATCATAATCTGGGAAACAGTCTGATGCAGCAAGGCAAATATCAGGAAAGTATCGACGCTTATAAACGTTCGCTCAAGGCTAATCCCTCCGACTGGGATACCAAATACAATCTGGAATATGCTAAACAAAAACTGCAGGTTCAACAACAACAGCAGCAACAACAACAGCAAAATCAGAATAAAGAAGGAGATAAAAACGAACAGCAGCAACAACAGCAGCAACAGCAAAGAGATCAACAAAACAAAGATAATCAACAGCAACGACAAGCGTCCTCTGCCGAAAACAAAGAACGACAGGATGACGCAAAACGAAAATTAGACGCTCTGCAAATGAATGAACGAAAAACGCAGGAAAAAGCAAATCGTTTGGAAAATCAGCAAACACGTTCATCTAAACAGGAAAAAGACTGGTAATTAAAATGAAGACGCAAAAGAGTAAATTCAGAAAGTATCGATTTGGACTTATCGCAATAACGGCAATGACGTCGTTTTTGACAATATCATCACATGCACAGATAAGTTGTACGGCAAAAGCGCCGAGTCAGGTAGCGGCAGGACAAGCCTTTCATCTAACATTTGAACTCAACGAAAGAGCCGACCAGCTTCCTCCTCCCACTTTTGCGAATTTCCGTTATCTGGGAGGACCTGATCAACAGATGTCTTCCTACACAAGTTTTGTCAACGGACAGGTGAAGAGTTCGCAGTCGTACAATTATACCTATACTTTGGTGGCAGATAAAGAAGGAACATTTACGCTGCCTGCCACTACTTTTGTGGTGAAAAATCAGCAGGTGAAATCAAATCCTATAACGATAACCGTAAGCGCATCTTCACAAAATCAGTCGTCCTCCAACGCAAGACAATCCACAAACGCACAGCAGGTACAGGGGTTCAACAAGAACGATTTTTTTATCAAAGCCACTGTTTCCAATTCCAATCCATACGTCGGGGAGCAGGTAATCGTATCGTACAAACTCTATCTGGGACCGCAGGCGTATCGCTACAGCAGTCGGATTACCTCCCGTCCGACAGCACAGGGCGCTTGGACTTACGATCTGAAAGCAAAAGACGACGAAATAGCCAAAAAAGAAGAGATCATCGAAGGAAAAAAATTTGTGGTTCTGGATATGTATTCCATAGCGGTTTATCCTCAGAAAAGTGGCAAGCTGACCGTTTCTCCTTTGGACGCAAATCTTGTGGTGCAGGTTCTTGTACAGCAACAGCGTTCGCGGAGCAATGATATTTTCGACTTCTTCTTTTCCGATCCTTTTTCGGGAGGAAACAGGGCTCAGAATATAGATTTGAACCTGTCGTCCAATCCCGTTACGATCAATGCGAGGGAGTTGCCAACAACGAATAAACCTGCCGATTTCAGTGGATTGGTCGGTGATTTTAAATTGTCTGCGAAGCTGAGTCGAGATAAACTCAATGCCAACGACGCCGCTAATTTAAGTCTGACCCTGTCCGGATCGGGCAATTTGCAGTATATCGAGCCGCTCGATTTTCATTTCCCTTCCGACATCGTTGTCCACGATCCTGAAATCAGGGATAATATACAGACTCCTTTGTCGGGCGTTAGCGGTTCCCGCACCTTCGAATATGTGCTTATTCCCAGAGCTGAGGGCGATTATGTTATTCCTTCGACTTCTTTTTCCTATTTCGACAAGCGGAAAGGTTCTTATGTAACGCTCAACACGCCCGAATTTAAACTCAATGTGGATAAAGGTACATCAGACAATACAACGTCGTTTAGTTCCGCCAACAAGACCGATATTAAAAGGATGGGATCGGATATTCGTCATATCAAGATGAACGTTTCTCCTCGATTGCATGAAACAGTTTTCTTTGCCTCTCCTTTCTATTGGGCGGGATTGTTTTTGCCTGTCGGACTGTTAATTCTTTTTATCATTCTGCTTCGCAAGAAGATAAAATCGCGACGAAATATTGTCCTTCTTCGGGATAAAAAAGCATCTAAGACGGCAAGGAAACGTCTGCGAAAAGCAGAGAAACTCCTGCTAAAGAAACAGGACGAAGCATTTTATGTCGAAATATCGAAGGTCTTATGGGGATATATCGGGGATAAATTCCATATTCCTCCTGCAGAATTGTCGTTGGAGACGGCTCGCAGGAAACTGTCCGAACGCCATATTGCGGAAGATGCAATAAAGGTCTTTACGGATACGCTTCAGGATTGCGAATATGTTCGTTTTGCTCCTTCGGCGGACATTACGCCCGAAAAAATGTACGAACGTACCTTTAATTTCATCACCGGAATAGAAAAAGAACTCAAAAACGGCAGACCGTCCTAAGCTATTAGTGAACGAGTAAATAATTGACAATGGACAATTGATAATTGATAATTGACAATTGATAATTGATAATTGATAATTGATAATGGATAATGGATAATGGATAATGGATAATGCCATACGGACTTAATAAATTGACAATTGATAATTGATAATTGATAATTGCCTGCGGACGAGAATTATTTCCCGCAGATTCCCGCAAAGTTACGCAAAGTTCCGCAGAACAACGCATCCCGTTAGGGATGTGACGCTCGGTAGCAATAAACGACAACAACCAACACTGCATACCGTCAGGTATGCGTCCATTGAGAATTGAAAATTGAGAATCAGGCTTGCGCAAGAGTTATGAATCCCCTA
>JAISRU010000057.1 GCA_031273515.1 Bacteroidales bacterium
CCAAAGCGACACTTGCCATGCAGATAGACAATGAATTTACGATACGGATAGCCTCATTGCCCGGAATATTTTTGTTGAAACTTACCGCGTGGAAAGACCGACATTTACTGGGCGCTAAGGATGCTTATGATATGGTGCTATTGTTGGTCAATTATTTGGATATTAATACCGAGCGAGTTATAAATGAACATTATGACCTTTATGAAGCAGAGACATTTGATTTGGTCATTGCCGGTTCTCGTTTGATGGCGCGAGATGTCAAAAAATTATTGCAAGAGAATGAAACAGTTCTCAATTATCTCAGAGGAATTATATCTGAAGAAATAAAACAGGCGGAAAGAAGTCGATTGATTAATCAGCTAATAGAATCGGATGCAAGCCTAAATTATGATCAGACTTTGTCTTGTTTGGAATATATAATAGAGGAATGGGAGTCTCATAAAGTCAATAACTTTGTTTAAGGTGCAAAAGAATATTGCAAAAAGTTTTGTTCTTGTCGTAAAAGTAGTAAACTTTTACAACAGAAATTGATTAAAGATAGACAAGAAATTAACCTGTCACGTAGCCAGACATACTTTCGCAACTGTATCAATAAATTTGGGAATACCGATTGAAGTTATCAGTAAATTACTGGGGCATACAAATCTAAAAACGACACAGGTGTATGCCAAGATTGTGGATAGCGTAAAAGAAAGAGAAATGCAAAAATGGAACAGTTTATGACTTTGGGAGATAACAAAACTATCGGTGAAAAGAAAGATTGATGAAAATTGATTGATAATAAGCAGGATACTGCGATAATAGCTCATAAACCTCGGATGTTTTTTAGTAATCACCGTAATAAAACAATACACACGTGATACTCTCATAAAAACTTCCATTTTTCCTTTCCGGTGAAAAAAGAAAGCGATGAAAATCATTGATTTTCATCGCTTTTCACTGTTTTGCTTGCTTTAAAAGTGGTGCCACCAGGAATCGAACCGGGGACACAAGGATTTTCAGTCCTTTGCTCTACCAACTGAGCTATGGCACCAGTATTTTTGTTTACGGGTGCAAAGATAGTTTGTTTTTTGGATTATGCAACTCCCGTTAGCGTTTTTTCCTGAAAATACTTTTCAGGCATGCCTTTTTTATTGCTTCCCGACTTCTTTTAGCTCGATTAGTTTGTTCACTATGGCGTAAACAGTCAGGCCACTGGCGCTGTGGATTTGCAATTTACGGGCAATGTTGCGGCGGTGGGTGATTACGGTGTGGGTGGACAGGAACAGGCGGTCGGCAATGGCGCGATTGGTCATTCCTTTTACCACGCAGACTACGATTTCTTTTTCCCGCGTACTTAATATCTGTTGTTCATCGTTTTCTGTAACATCTTGTATCTCTTCTATATAAAGCTTTTCCAACTTCTGTTTGATTTCGTCATTCGTGTCGTAGATATTGATTTGTTCGTCGAAAGAACGCAGGACAGACCTGTCGGTCAGGCTATATAGCAGGGCAATGCATTTCATGGCAGGGCAGCCGCATTCTTCCCTTAATTGCCGGAGGGTAAACCCAACTATCATCGATGGGTTTATAATCAATATATCCGGTTTGTGGGTACGAATTGCCTCATGGACAAGCTCGCTTCCGGTGATTTCCATCAATTGGAAACGGAAACCCGAAAGCCTTTTCATTTGTACTTCTACGCCGGAACGGACAATGGAAGAGGCTTCTGCAACTGCTATTTTTAGATTGATGTTCATCTGTTTATGTCCGTTTTTCCAGTTTTAAGATTGCCGGGGTGAAAATATTATCTTCAATCAGATTGTGCGTGAACAGGTCTTGCTCGGTAGCAAAGATATCGAACAACACATTGTTTAGCGAATGGCTTCCCTTGCCCGGATAGTATTTAAGTAACAGGTTTTTCAGTTCAATGATTTTCATTTCAATCTGGTCATGGCGTTTCCGGAAGATGGATATATTGTACCTGGTATTTTCTTTCCCTTTTAAAAGGCCCCGTACATAAGGAAATACTATCTTCTCTTCATATCTCATGTGTTTCTCTACCTCTTCGGTATATTCGTCGAAGAATCTGGTGATGACAAATGCTACATCTTCCGGGCAGTCGTTAATGGCTTCCACCAATTTGATGCGCAGATGCGGGAAGCGAAATTTCAGAAAATAATCGTGCGCGTTGTGCAGATAGCTGATTAGCGCTTCCACGGAAAGACATTCTTCGGTATTTTCTTTCATTGGCGTGGTTCTTTCCTCGATCAGGAAGTTTACGACCGCCAGGAAAGTACATACATCCACCTCATTTTGCCGGCAGATTTCTCCTATTGTTTTATCACCGAATCCCAATCCAACGCCAAAGCGATACATGACGAGCACCATGGGGTAATTGTCGCAAATCAAATCGCTCATCTTATCGGTTTCCCGGTATTGACCTTTTTTATACATAAATTATTTATACTCCTCTTAAAGTTTTTGTTTGCAAGTCAAATTTACGGAAATAATCAGGTAAATACACGAGATAAGAGATTTTTTATTGCATAATCACTACTTATAGGTAAGGATGCTTTTGTTTTACATACATATAGGTATTGCAGGGATTTACGAGCAGCCATATCTTTGCTGCAGAATAAAAAGGTAACACTATTAGTATAATCGCTATATCAAAACCTCATGCTAATTATGTAAGCATATAAGATGATTTAACAACATGTACGGGAAATAGGATTTTTGATTACTTTCCCGTACGCAAAAGAGGTCCTTCTGTGAAGAACGACTTCTTTTGCGTTATATGTAAAGTCGTTATATAAACAATTGAATCAAATAGAAAAACAGCATGGACATAACGGCGCTGACCGGTATGGTAAGTATCCAGGCAACGAGTAAATCTTTCGTTACCCCCCATCTGACAGCGGAAAGACGGCGTATGGCTCCGAC
>JAISRU010000059.1 GCA_031273515.1 Bacteroidales bacterium
CCTATCAAATAGTAAGTGTTGCGAAATATTAAAACGGCCAACCTTGCTATTTTATATAAAGGATTGCGAGTGTTTCGGTAACGCGTTCACGTTTTTTTACCCATTTCATTTGGATGTCTCCGCCATTTCATTTGGATGTTTTGGTTTTTTCATTTGGATGTTTCCGGAACGACATCCAAATGATTTTCCCAAAAGACACAGAAGAAACCCAAATGTTAAGTCAATGTAACATAATAGTAATTAAAACTCCGTTAAATAAACGGTTTTTAATAGTTGCGAGTGACAAGTTACGAGTGACAAGTGGCCTTCTGCAAAAATATCATTTTTCTCAAATTCACAGCAAACATACGTTTTATTGTCACTATTCTCTATATTTCATTCTCAATTCTCAGCTCTCAATTCAAAATTGTTGACAAAACGCGTTTTGTCAACCCCCAAATTACGGCGTTTTTTGCGCTCGCCGGACAGTTTGGCGTCAAAAAACCGACTTTTTTGATGGCAAAATTTGACATTTTGTCAATTCTTTACAATTTGATATTCGAGCATAATAAGTGGGGATGTGGTATCTATACGCTACGTTTTTTTTAATAGACATTGACGGGACACGTACACCGCAGTTTCACGGGATGTACGTCACAACTTCACGTGACGTACGTCACGTGAAAGCGGAAAGTCGGCTAAATCTTTTTTTGAGGTGGGCAGATGTCTCCGCGCGTTCGCTTTAGCCGGAGCCTGACGGCTATTGCCGTTCATGGTATCGCATGGTCAAAGTCAGAAAATGAGCGAAATCAGATGAAAATTTATCCGCTCCGATGTTGTTTAAATGCGTGGGGTCGCGAAATAACCGGACATCTGCGAAATCCTCCCTGTTCTGGTAAGATATAAACGGGATTTGCTGTTGCTCGCATGCTGCAATGATATAACTTATCGTATTTGAGTTGTTTGTTTCATATTGAAATGCAGGAGATTTTACGACATAAACAGCTATGCCCCGGAGACTACAGTCGGACAGAAATTGATTGAAAGCATTTATTTTGTTGCCATCTAAAGGAGTTTCTTTGTATGCCACCTCTTTCAACGAATCATTTAAGACGCCTTTTTGTGCCGTAAATCCATTCGCACTTACATCTTTTGTTTTAAAAGGTAGATTTCCCATTGCAATCCTTGCAGGTAGTGAATTATAAGGATATATCCTTGAGAGATGTTTGATTTTTTCAAAAGGTGACTTCATCGCTACTGTTTTCCACAAAACGGGATGTCTATTTACGTATGGATTGAGCATGGACAGCAAATCATAAGCATGTTCATTTACATCCAATTCGTATGTGTTTACATCCAAAATAATCACCTTGGGATTATATCTTCCGGTAACGACATCCAGTAAAGCTTTATGATATAAAATGCTTTGTCCGTCGAGGCCGGCATTAAAGCAGGACATCTGTAAAGAATCAGAAATAATCGCCGGATTATAATGGTGTATGGCTCTTGAGGAGCCAAGTATTAATATATCTGCGGTTTGTTGTTCCAACGTATAAGTCAGATTATATAATTTCCCCTGTTTCTGCCGAAAGTAGAAGAATTGCAACCCCGTGCCTATCATAATGTCTGAAATAATAAATATCACCAACAGACAGAGAAACTTTATAGCATATTTCTTTTTACTCATAACCGCTTCTTCCACTATTAAAATTGAAAATAAATAAATTGGGAACTGTCAAAAACGCCAAATGCCAATATGATAAGGGTGATTACCATATATGAAAAATAGCGAACGAACGCATGGCTGTTTTCCAATAGAATATGTTTGCCGTTATTCCTCTCCTGAAAAATATCTGAAGTAATTAACACTAAGATAAACAACAAGCCATAAACAATAGAATCAATGTTATTGGTAAACAACGATCCATGCCGGAATAAAATCTTATCAAAGATCAAAAACGCATCGCTTATGCTATTTGCTCTGAAAAACACCCACATTGCGGATATTAACCCAAATGTAATCAATACGCGAATGACATGGATAAGCTTCGGACAGTTCGATATCCGTAGAAACGAAAGGGCTTTGCCGTTGAAGCCGGATAGTGTTTTCTCTATGATCTGCAAACTTCCGTTCAAAGCGCCCCAGACAAAAAATGTCCAATTTGCTCCATGCCAAATCCCACTGACTACAAAAGTGACCAATAAGTTATAATAGTTACGCCCCTTGCTGCACCGGTTTCCACCTAATGGGATATAAAAATAGTCTTTAAACCAAGTAGAAAGCGAGATGTGCCACCTCCTCCAGAAATCGGCGACTGATACAGCCAGATAAGGTCTTTTGAAATTCGTCATTAAGTCAAAGCCCATTATTTTAGCACAGCCAACGGCTATATTGGAATAGCCGCCAAAGTCACAATAAATCTGAAAGGTGAAAAAGAATGTAGCCAACAACATGGTGCCGCCATTATGATAGGAGAAATTATTGTAAGCAGCATCCACATAGTCGGAAAGCCTGTCGGCAATAACCACTTTCATAAAGTATCCCCATAGAATCAACCGCAGCCCTTGCGTCACCTTATCCGTGCTGAATGTATGGGGCGAACGGAATTGCGGCAACAGGTTTTTCGCTCTTTCTATCGGCCCGGCAACAAGTTGGGGAAAAAAGGAGATAAACAGGGCGTAGGTGAAGAAATTCTTCTCCGGCTCAATATTCCGTTTGTATACATCCACAACATAACCTACGGCTTGGAAGGTGTAAAAAGAGATGCCTACCGGAAGCAATACATTCAAAAAGGGTATTTGCAACTTGATGTGTAATGCCGTGAATAGATTATTGATAGAGGAGGTGACGAAATTTTCATACTTGAAAATGAAAAGAATGCCGAAGCAAATAATCAGGGCAGACAGCAAAACCGGGCGTGCCGGGCCTTTGCCGTCTTGTATATATCGTGCGCATATCCAGGTAGTGAAGGTGGTCAACAGTATCAAACATCCGTAGACCGGTTCCCAGTTCATGTAGAAATAATAACTGGCTGCCAACAAAAACAGTTGTCTGTATTTAATCGGAAGAATCCAATACGAAACACATACTAACGGGAAGAACAGCAGATATGTAAATGAATTAAAAAGCATGCAGACCTTTTTTGAAAAGCATTATTGCGGCCGCAAGTGTACATACTCTTTCGTAATGGTCAATTGTCGCTAGGCATGTTTTACAACATGTTCGAGTTCTTTTCATGAATTTAAGCAAAAATAAGTCAAATATCCGAATTATCCAATATTAGTCTGAATGATTCTGGCTAAAGAAGCGACGGGACAGGTTCAAAAATAGAAACCGCCAAGTCAACGAAGTCAACGAAGAGAGATTTTGTGCTTTCCTTCGTCGACTTTGTTGACTTGGAGGTTTTTACTGTTTTACCAATACAAATCGCCTAATTAGCTCTTTTTGAATGTGCACAATATCAGGTAATTACGAATTTTCCTGAACTATAAAGCATCCATTTGACGGGATTTGTTTCATGTGGGAAACTTTAGTGTTGAAAGGGTAATCGGGGCGCAACAAAAGTCAACAGAAGAAGTCATTGCCTCTTTCCATGAAGAACTTTCAACTTTCAACCTTCAGCTCTTCCAGTTCGAGGGTGAGGGTTGTCCAGTGGTCGAGGGTTTCGGAGAGGGTGGTTTTCAGGGTGGAGTATTCGGTGTAGAGAGAGGGGTCGGAGGCGGCTTGGGGGGC
>JAISRU010000165.1 GCA_031273515.1 Bacteroidales bacterium
TATGGAACTTCCTCCCTATCGGATTCCTACGTGGAAAAGTTTATTTAAACATACATGGAGAATGGGCAAAGAATTTCTTTTAAAAATAGTTACATGGGTTTTAGGAGGATGTATTCTGATTTGGTTTTTGAATTATTTTCCCAGACATACAGACAACGAAATGTCGGCTCTCAAAGATTCTATCAAACATGAAATTAATCTTTGTCGTGATCACACAGACTTCGATTCGATAAAAGCAGAAAAAGAAAAAGAGATTGTTCGGATTGAATATAAAGAGAAGAAATTCCAGCAAGACAGTTCATATCTTGGCAGAATCGGCATTATGATAATGCCTGTCATGAAACCGTTAGGATTTGATTGGAAACTTACTATTTCTGTTTTTTCGGGACTTTTTGCCAAAGAAATTGTTATTTCCTCCTTGGCTATTATGCACACTGTTGAGATCGACGGTGATGATCCTACTACCGATGAAAATAAATTAAGGATACAGCAAAGTTTGAACAAAACATACACTTTTCCTGTTATTTTTAGTCTGATGCTGTTCATTCTGATCTATTTCCCTTGTATTGCAACGATTATCGCTATCAAAAAGGAATCAAAATCATGTATAGCGCTCAAAATGTCGTCAAGACCGCATAGCGGTATCACAACAGAATTAAAATCATGGGGATGGGCTTTGTTTGTCATAGTTTATAGCATCGTACTTGCGTGGATAGCGTCTTTTATTGTGTATCAGACAGCAAAATTATGTGTCGCTCTTTTCATGCTTTAAGAATTTTTGGAGTTGCTCTTGCTTTATTGGGATTCTACATATACAGACGTGTCCACAAAAAATTGAAAATTGAAAATTGAAAATTGAAAATTGCGCAAAGCGACGATTATTATTTCCCGCAGAATACCGATAGATTTCCGCAGAATTGTTCTATCGTTTATTTGTTCACTCGTTCACTTGTCTACTTAATTTAATAATCATGTCAATCATTTAATCAGATAAATCACAGTTCAAGACAAAAAGCGGAAGGCGAGTTTCTGGATTGGCTTTGCCTTCCTCCTTGCGGTTCGGCATAGACAAACAAGTTTGCCTCTGCGCTCACTCGCTGCGTCGGGTGCCACACTCCGCTCATTTCGACAGGCTCAATGACCGGAGTTACAATGACGACTACGTTATTTGCGTCGCTTGCGCTCTTGTTCACTTGTTTACTTGTCCACTCGTCCACTTGTCCACTTGTCCACTTGTTTACTGATTACAGTTCGGGAAGGTCGATTGCAAAGTGGACAGTTTTTTTGTCGCAATTCGGGGTACACTGAGTACAGGAAACGATTTCTCCGGTGAGTCGTTTTTGGACCATATCTTCCAGATAGTTCAGCAGGGAATCGATGCTGATTTCGGCTAAGACTTCCTTCGCGAAGGCATGCATCAGAAGCGTACGAGCATTCTTTTCGCAGATACCTCTCGAACGTAGATAAAAAACAGCGCTTTCTTCCAACTGTCCGACCGTCGCCCCATGACTGCATTTGACGTCGTCGGCATAAATCTCCAGAAAGGGTTTGGTGATTACTGTTGCGTCGTCGGTCAGCAGGAGATTGCGATTCAGCTGATACGCTTTCGTTTTCTGAGCGTCGGGAGCAACAAAAATGTGTCCGGTGAAATGAGCCGATGCTGCGTCGTCTACAATGCCGTGATACATCTGACGACTTGTACAGTCTTCCGCAAAATGATTAACATGCAAACAATTGCTTATCTGCTGATCCTTGTCTGCCATGTACAGTCCGTTGAAATGAACCGACGCAAATGGCTGCATCATCGAAGAACGAATCGTATTGTGAACAACTCCGCCGTTAAAGGTATTGGTGTTGGTCGTAACAAGACTGCGTTTATACTGATAAATGTTCACCTCGTTGAGCAAAACCGAATTATTCTCTTTGTTTTCCAACTTGAAATAGTCGAATTGAGCGTTTTCGTCCACAATAATTTCCGTTATTCCGTTGATAAGCGTATTCTTACTTTCTAACGTATCGTCGCAATGAATTAATTTCAGGGAAGCATTTTTTCCTACGATAATCAGATTGCGTGTGTTGATAAACAGATTTCGGTCTGTTTTTACCACATTTGCCATTTGGACAGGCTTATCGCAATGGATGTTATCGGGAATATAGACAAAGAAACCGTCCTGCCATAAAGCGCCGTTGAGATGATGAATGCCCGTCTGGACAGTCTTTTCCATATCTGAAAGATAAGGCTCAAGCAAAGGCAGACTGCGTTCCTTAGCCATGCGCAGACTTCCGATTGTAATTCCGTTGGGGAAGGAAGTCAGGGGTGTTCCGCTATGGACATACCACCCGTTGAGGAAAGTAAACATATACGAAGCAATATTATGGATCGCACAATTAAAGAAAGTTTCCACAGGACGATAATCGTCGGCTTGCTGTTGCAGGGAATAGGTATTTTGCAGTATTTTCTCCCATTTGAAATCACGCCACATTTCGTTCTGCTGAGAAGGAACTCCCTTGTCCTGAAAGAGCAACGTTTCTCTTTGTCGACTTTCTTTCAGCGGAGCGGGGTCTGTTTCCGACATAGCCGGCGAACAGGAACGGATGAACTGCAAAAAATAATCATTGACTTCCTTTCTATTTATCATACCTCGACGATGCTGTTTTTATTGTATTTCTTTTGTCGTGTCTTTGTCTTTATCTTTGGACTTGATTGCTGTCGGATATGTCTTCTTGGCGAAGGAATAATACAAACAGACAATCCCCAATAAAATAAAAGGAATACTCAGATACTGACCCATATTCAATACAAGTTGATCCTCGAATGCTTCCTGATTTTCCTTGATAAATTCAATAAAGAACCGTGCCGTGAAGATAACGACCAACAATGTTCCGACGCTTCTTCCACCCGGAATATGTCCTTTTGTCTTCTTGAAATAATACCACATCTGATAGACAAACAGGGAAAAATAGACCAATGCCTCATAAATCTGCGACGGATGACGCGGCTCACAGCAGTCTTTCGTTCCCTCCAATTGCATGAAGACAAATCCCCATGGAAGCGTGGTAACGGTTCCGATAATTTCGGAATTCATCAAATTACCGCAACGAACAAATGCCGCCGCCAACGGAATACAAATGGCTAATCGGTCGAACAACCATATCAGACTTACATGATGTTTTCTTGAAAAATAGAGCACAAACAGAATAATGGCAATTGTTCCTCCGTGACTTGCCAATCCTGCATAACCGATAAACTCCCAGCCTTCCGATGTTTCCTGAAAGGGGATAAATATTTCCAAGATATGATCTTTGAAATAGCTCCAGTCGTAAAACAGACAATGCCCCAAACGAAGTCCAACGACAGTCCACAGGATTGTAAAACCCATAAAACGGTCTATCAGGTTCATGTCGGCTTTTTCGTTTTTGGCTATTTTTTGCAGTATAAGACAGGCAAGCACAAAACCGCTTGTCAGCAGTATGCCGTACCACCCCAATCGAAGAGCGCCTGTCTGAAAAAGTATCGGGTCAGTATCCCATATAATGTAATTCAGCATTTGTTGATTTATTTAAGTTTGTTTTTATTTATTTGCTATTATTTATCGACCATTCAACGCCCTCTTTGGTATCTTTCAGACTTATGCCTGTTTGAGCAAGCATGTCGCGGATACTGTCGGCGGTTGCATAATCTTTCTGTTCTTTTGCTCTTTTGCGTAATGCGATAAGGATTGTCATCAGTTCGTCTTGCAGACTGTCGGTTGTCGTTTGGGTTTCGCTCAATTTCATCCCCAGAATATCAAACAGAAATACGTCGAACAATGTTTTAAAGTCGTCGATATTTTGTTGTGTCAATGTTATTTTTTCGTCGTTTGCCTGATTGATAATTCTTGCCGCCTCAAACAGACAGGCAATCACAATGGGACTGTTAAAATCGTCATCCATTGCATTGAGGCAATCCTGATAAAGTTCTTGCGGATTTTCGCAGGAAGAAGACGACGGTTTCAGTTTGCTTAACAGTCTGTAAGCGGCAAACAGTTTTTGCATTCCTTTTTCGGCTGCGGTCAGGGCTTCGTTGGAAAAATCAATGGTACTTCCGTAGTGAGCCTGCAAGATAAAAAAACGGATTGTCATCGGAGAAAATGCCTGTTGAAGCGAAGCATGTTTTCCCGTAAAGAACTCGTTCAGCGTGATGAAATTCCCTAAGGATTTCCCCATTTTCTGACCGTTGATCGTAATCATATTATTATGTATCCAATATTTCACGGTATCGGTCTGATTGGCAATTCGGTTCTGACAGATTTCCGCTTCGTGATGAGGAAACATCAAATCCATACCGCCTCCGTGTATATCGAACTCTTGTCCGAGGTATTTTGTACTCATTGCGGTACATTCGAGATGCCATCCGGGGAAGCCGTCGCTCCATGGCGACTGCCAACGCATAATATGCTCAGGAGACGCTTTTTTCCACAGTGCGAAATCGGCGGGATTGCGTTTTTCCTGTTGAGCTTCCAATTCGCGTGTAGCGACGAGCAGATCTTCTAACTTTCTGCCCGACAAAATCCCGTAAGGAAAATCTTCATTGTATTTAGCTATGTCGAAATAGACCGATCCATTAGAAACGTAGGCATAACCTGTCTCCAATATTTTCTGTACGACCGCTATTTGTTCCATGATATGACCGCTGGCTCTGCATTCTATACTCGGACGCGACACATTGAGGGCATCCATAGCGAAATGATATTGGTCGATGTAATACTGAGCCACTTCCATAGGTTCGAGTTGTTCTGCACGCGCTTTTTTCCCGATTTTATCTTCGCCTTCGTCGGCGTCGTTTTCGAGATGTCCGACGTCGGTAATATTGCGCACATAGCGGACGCGATAACCCAGAAATTTCAAATACCGAAATATCAGATCGAACACGATTGCCGGACGAGCATGACCCAGATGCGGATAACCATACACGGTTGGTCCGCAGACATACATTCCGACAAAAGGCTCATGCATGGGTTTAAAGAGTTCTTTTTTGCGCGACAGCGTATTATGTACGGTCAGATGATGCGATTTAATTTCGTCTTTCATGTGGTGTTATTCTTTAGGTTTGGGGTTCACGAAGCCTGTGATTTTAAGTACGACTTTCGATTGAGTTGGGTCATTGGTAATAACGTCGATAGTACGGATTTGTTTACCTGTTTTGCCATGTGTACGGAAGACGGCTTTAATGACAGTCGTTTCGCCGGGTTCGAGGTCATTTTTTTCAGGATTTCCCACCGTGCATCCGCAGGACGATTTCAATTTACGGATATGCAGCGTACTTTTCCCTGTATTGGAGATGCTGTAGTTATGACTGATTTCGTCGCCTTCGGAAGCGGTACCGAACTCGTAGTTCATATTGTCGAAGGACACTTTCGGAGCATTGGCTTTTTGTTCAGGCGTCCATGCGTCGAAGTCGTCGTAGATTTCCCCTGTGATGTACAGCGACTTGGCAGGACGATTGGTATCATTGGTGGTAATCGTGATTTTATCCCAGACGTTGCCCCAGTCGTTTTTAGCCGCCGCCGTATATTTAAAGACGATGCGACCTTCTTCTTTCGGAGCTAATTTAGCGGGCATGCTCAGTATCTGGACAGCGGCAGGCAATAGATGATAAGCGAAGGTCATGGTATCGCCGTAGACGTTGTAGATGCCAAACGTATCCGTAATGACGGACACAGGGTTCATTGTCGGATAGCGCAGTGAATTGGTTTTATAGCGCAGATTACCTTCCATCATGCCGTAGATTTCTTCTTTAGTTTTGACTCTCGGCGTTATGTTTGCCTGGACGGTCAGCGTATAGGTTTTGTTGACGCCGTTTTCGTTCGTTTTGACGTCTATCGAATGCGAATAAGCGCCCGACAGATTACGAGGATTTAAGGTAACAGTAATATTTCCTTTTTCCGCAGGGAGGATTGGATTTCTGTTCCAGTTAGCGCGAACTGCTCCTCTATTGGCAATGGCGACGTCTATAATTGTAACGTTCGACTTGGATTTATTTTCGTAGGCAAAACTACAGTTGACTTCACCATCAGTTTCGTTGATTGCGGAGAAGTTATGCGATGTCTTGTCAAACGACAGACCCTGAGCCGAAACCCAGGATGATATAAATGTAAACCAAATAATTAAACTAAAATATTTCATACTGTTTCTTTTAAAAGTTCGTTAAAAATAAATAAGTGCAAAGGTACTAAATTTAATTGACAATTGATAATTGATAATTGATAATTAGCCTGCGGAAAAAGCAATGACGTCTCTCCTCTCTCCATTTTGAAGAGGGACTGGGGGGG
Source organism: Bacteroidales bacterium (assembly GCA_031273515.1). Taxonomy (GTDB): domain Bacteria; phylum Bacteroidota; class Bacteroidia; order Bacteroidales; family WCHB1-69; genus JAIROC01. Next base: position 6,312 of record JAISRU010000165.1, read on the forward strand.
GGCGTCCGCAGGCATTATGAATTATTCATTGTCAATTAGAATTTCACCTCATTTTCACCTAATTTTCTTAACAAAACAACCTCAGTAACCAATGAGTTGCCCCAAACACAAAACCTCATTATCTCATTACCTCATTATTTTTTCTTTATTTTTAATGAGGTAATGAGGT
>JAISRU010000170.1 GCA_031273515.1 Bacteroidales bacterium
ACTGCCAGCGGACTGTCTACAAAAATAGGAACATCGGGCAGTCGTTTGCGCTTCTTTAACGCATTGAGCGAATAAATAATCTCCTGACATCTCCCGATAGCAAAAGAAGGAATCAGTAATTTCCCTAATTTTTTCACACAGGTATTCTGTACGATCAATGCCAGCTTTTCCTCTGCCGAATGAACAGGTTCGTGTTTTCTGTCGCCGTAGGTCGATTCGGCAATAATATAGTCTGCCTGCGGAAATGAAGACGGATCAATAAGTAAATGTTTGTTATATCGTCCTATATCTCCCGTGTAGCAAAGTCGTTTTTCTTCGCCGTTTTCCGTTATGGTCAAATTGACGGCAGACCCTCCCAGAATATGTCCCGTATTGGTGAAAACAACTTTTATTCCTTCTTCAATCACAATTTCCAAGTCGAGCGGCATGCTGACAAAAAAACGAAGAGAAGCAAAAGCATCCCGAAGCGTATAGATAGGTTCAGCCAAAGGAAGTCCCATGCGAGTGCGTTTTTTGTTGAAATCATGGATGTCGCTCTCCTGAATATTGCCCGAATCAGGAAGCATAATCGAACACAAATCACGCGTGGCATGTGTACAATAGATTTTTCCTTTGAACCCGTTCTTACAAATATACGGGATCAGTCCGGAATGATCGATATGTGCATGAGAAAGCAACAAGACGTCTATCTCGGAAGGATTAAACCCCAAATCTCGGTTCATGGCGTCAGTTTCAAGTCCTTTCCCCTGATACATACCGCAATCGAGCAAGAGTTTTTTATTCGTATCGGTTGTTATTAAAAATTTACTTCCCGTAACTTCGGCTACCGCCCCTAAAAATTCAATTTTCATACTGCTGTATTCAACATTAATTTAATTATATACCTTCTTTCGTACCGTTTTTCGTACCGGCTGCAAAGATAGTCGTTTTTTTTGTATACGGATTGTTTCCATGCAAAAATAATCAGGCAGATTATTGCGTTTTGGACAGCAAAAAGAATAAAAATGTTATAACTCACAGCTGTTTAGTGATATAAAAAAATAATTTATAAGCGTTTAAAATCTGCATTCAGTGTAGCATCATCCCGCTACGCCAAATATGCAAAAATTTGTCCGAACGCAATGTTTGTATATCAGTTTCTTGTCATCTTTTGGGATTGCCTGTGCTTTTTAAGTTTTCGGAGATAACAGGTAATATTTCTCTCCAATGATAATATACAAACAAAAATAATGATTCCATTTAAGATATTCATATTGTCCCCTTTTTCGAGCATATAATTGACAGCATCAATACCAAGACAAAATGTCAATATGTTCAGTAATCCTAAGCCGGACAAGTCGGAACCAAAGAGGTATTTGAACAGTATAGCAAAAATTACATCAATTTCGAACATAAGGTACTACGAAATGTTTACCAATTCTCCATTTATTCAATCCTGCTAATCGACGCACGAAGCGAGAGCAGAGACAAACTTATTTGCTTCTGTCGAGCAAGACGGAGAAAGCCCGAAGAGCAATCCTGATTCAGACAAAGGGGGGGGGATTGCGGGTCAAGTCCGCAATGACGGTCTGAGTATTTGCGTCGCTTTGCGTTCTTGTTCACCTGTCTACTTGTTCACTGAAAATCAGCGGTTCAGACAGTGGGAAACTAACAATGAGTAAAACATTTTAGTCTAATGGACAAAATTGCGCCTGAAAACGTTATAATGAATTATAATTCATGTCTTTGCAGGATTTAAAGTATATGAGTAAAAAAATGCATTTATTGTGGTTCTAAAATCACGATGCAAAAAGGGGGCAATAAAGGATTTCATCGTTATCAATGTTACTATAGATAAGGCAATTCTCAATTAACAAAGATTATCTTCCCCAGGTATCTCTGTCCAAGCTTCTGAAGTTAATGGCTTCGGACAGATGTTCGACCGTTATATTGACGCTGTTATCCAAATCGGCAATAGTTCTGCTGACTTTCTGAATACGATCATAAGCACGTGCGGAGAGTCCTAATTTTTCCATAGCAGTCTTGAGTATATCCAGACAGGATTGGTCTAATTTACAATGTTGTGATACTAATTTTGTTGTCATCTGTGCGTTACAGTAAATTCCCTTGTTGGATTTAAAGCGTTCTTTTTGAATTTCGCGCGCCTTAATGACCCGTTCGCGTATCAGATGACTTTTTTCTCCTTTTTGTTTGTCGGTCAGTTGTTTAAAGGGGACGGGAATGACTTCTACATGCAGATCAATTCTGTCCATGAGGGGTCCTGATATTTTATTGAGATAGCGTTGGACACTTCCTTCCTGACAGGTACATTCCGTATCGGGATGATTGTAATAACCGCAGGGACAAGGATTCATGGCGGCAATAAACATAAAAGACGCAGGATAGTCCACGCTCATTTTGGAACGGGCGACGGTAACATGACGCTCCTCAAGAGGCTGACGCATCACTTCCAAGACAGAACGCTTAAATTCGGGCAGTTCGTCGAGAAACAAAACACCGTTGTGTGCCAATGATATTTCCCCCGGTTGAGGATGCGAACCGCCTCCGACTAATGCCACGTCGGAAATGGTGTGATGCGGCGACCTGAACGGACGAACTGAAATAAGCGCCATATCTCTGTGCATCTTTCCTGCGACAGAATGAATTTTGGTCGTTTCCAAAGCCTCCATCAGGGTGAGCGGAGGCAAAATGGAAGAAATACGTTTGGCTAACATTGTTTTCCCACTCCCCGGAGGACCAATCAGAATAGCATTATGTCCACCTGCGGCAGCGATTTCCAAAGCTCTTTTGGTATTCTCCTGACCTTTTACGTCTTCAAAATCAAATTCGTATTCATTCAATGAATTATAAAATTCTTCCCTTGTATTGACAATCGTTTGAGTCAGTTCCTCTTCTTTGTTGAAAAAACGAATGACCTCTTTGATGTTTTTTACGCCATAGACAATCAGATTATCGACAATAGCTGCTTCTTTTGCATTTTCTTGGGGCAGAATAATTCCTTTAAACCCCTGTCTGCACGACTCAATAGCAATAGGCAAAGCTCCTTTGATAGGTTTTAAATCACCATCGAGCGATAACTCTCCCATAATAATGTATTTATCAATTTCCTCCGACTGAATTTGTTCGGACGCAGCTAATATTCCGATTGCAATGGTTAAGTCGTATGCAGAACCTTCTTTACGCAGGTCGGCAGGAGCCATGTTGATAATTATTTTTTTACCGGGGATTCTATATCCATTGTGTTTGAGCGCTGAATCTATTCTCTGCTGACTTTCTTTCACTGCGCTGTCGGGCAGCCCAACCAGAAAAAAATTCACGCCCGAATCCACATTTACTTCAACCGTAATTGTTGTTGCATTTACTCCGTAGATACAACTTCCAAAAGTTTTAACAATCATAATTATTAGGATTAATTTTTTAAACAGCAAAAGTACACAAAATAAATTGAAAATTGAAAATTGAAAATTGAAAATGGCGCAAGCGACGCAAATAACCTATGCCGTCATTGCGAAACGGGGTTCGACGGTAGTCAATTGTGAGGTACGAGCAATGTGGCAATCCAGAATACTCTCGCGTAAGCCTGATTTTCAATTTTCAATTCTTAGAGGTATGTTTTCAGTCGTTTGATACCGCTTTTGCGTAATTTTTTCAGCGCTTTTTCTTTTATCTGACGAGCGCCTTCACGTGTGAGATTGAATTTTTCTCCTATTTCGTCCAGCGTATATTCGTGGGACTTCCCTATGCCGAAAAACATACAGATTAACTCGCGTTCTCTGTCCTCTAAGATTTCCAGCGTTTGCTTAATTTCTCTTTCGAGCGACTCGCGGATAAGCATGGAATCAGTATGAGTAACCTCTTCGCTGACAAAAGTATCAATGAAATTCGTATCGTCGTCATTGTTGATGGGAGCATCCATTGAAATATGTCGAGAGGCTATTTTCACTATCTCGCCTATTTTTTCAGGAGGTAAATCGACAACTTCCGCAATCTCTTCGATAGTGGGAGGACGATTGTAAACCTGCTCCAATCGGGAAATTTCTTTCTTAATGCGATTTACAGCCCCTAACTGATTGACAGGCAAACGTACTATCCGCGACTGATCTGCTATCGCATGTGAAATCGATTGACGTATCCACCATACGGCATACGAAATAAATTTGAAACCTCTTGTTTCGTCAAAGCGTTTGGCAGCTTTAATCAAACCCAGATTTCCTTCATTGATCAGATCCTGTAATCCAAGACCTTGATTTTGGTACTGTTTCGCAACAGATACCACAAAACGCAGATTGGCTTTCACCAATTTGTCTAAGGCGTCCTTACTTCCTGCTTTGATTTGTTGAGCCAATTCTACTTCTTCGTCAGGCGTAATCATTTGTTCTTTACTAATATCCTGCAAATATTTCTCAAAAGAAGTATTGTCTCTGTTAGTGATTGAATGTGATATTTTTAACTGTCTCATAAAAAACTTTTATTACTTAATAATTACATAACAATATTATACTTATACATAAACCCTTTGGGATAGAAGCCTTCAATGGTTACAGAACCTTCTTTGTCTCCAAGAATTTTTTCAATATCATCTTCCGTTGCCACAAACTGCTGATTTATAGACGTAATAATGAAATCATCCTGCAACCCGGCAGATTTCAACAGTCCGTCATGGATTTTAGTTACCCGCAAACCGTTTCTGATCCTGTACCGTGCTTTAATCTGATCGCTGAGAGGTTCCACTTCTACTCCGAGCTTCTGCAACGCAATTTTATCTTCTTTTCGTATAATACCTGTTGTTCCTTTTATATTTTTTAATGTTACTTTTGTTTCGTATTCTTTGTTATCGCGAATAAGTTTACACGTGATAACGTCGCCGGGTATGTGCTGATCTATTATTTCTTTCAATTCGGGAAACGAATTTACGTCGTGTCCATTGACCGACAACAACACATCTCCTTCTTTTATGCCCGCATTATCGGCGGCTTTACCCTGTTCAATCTTAAATACCTGTACGCCTCTGGCATTATTCAGATGCATTTCGTTTGCTTTTTCTCCGTTCATTTCGGCAAAGGAAGCTCCAAAAAAGACACGCTGAACTCGTCCGTATTTCATCAGATCATCAACTGTTTTTTTGACAATGTTAACAGGTATGGCAAACGAATATCCAGCAAAAGAACCTGTATTGGAAGCGATTGCAGCATTGATACCGATAAGTTCTCCTGCAATATTAACCAATGCTCCTCCGCTGTTGCCGCTGTTTACGGCAGCGTCGGTCTGGATAAAGGACGATACGGAAGATTCTCCTCCTAAAATATTCAGATTACGCGCCTTTGCACTTACGATGCCTGCCGTAACTGTAGAGGTCAAATTATAAGGATTTCCTACTGCCAGCACCCATTCGCCGATTTTCACATTGTCCGAATTGCCGTATTGAATGTTGTTGAGGTCTTTGGCGTCAATTTTGAGTAATGCAAGGTCATTTCTTGCGTCTGTCCCTACAACGACGGCTTCAAACGAACGCTTGTCGTTAAGGGTTACCGTTACTTTGATCGCTTCTTCCACAACATGATTGTTGGTAACAATGTAGCCGTCTTTCGTGATGATAACTCCCGAACCATACGCCTGATACACACGGGCAGGCGCTTGTCCGAAGAAATCAAAAACGGGGTTCTGAAAGAAAAGATCAAATAAACTCCCTTTTTGCTGCATTTCCGTACGAATATGTACCACCGTATTGATTGTTGTTTCTGCGGCGTATGTAAAATCTGTCGGAGTAGCGCTTATAGTCGAACCGACGTTTGTCGACGGCGAACTGTTGCGCTGAGCGCATCCGACATTACAAAAACTCATGCTGATAATAACTGCTGTTAGCAAATAATTATGTGCTTCAATAATTTTCATTTCTCTGCTCTCTGAAATTTTACGTATAAATTTAGTTTCTGTTCCTGATACGATAGATTAAAGAAAAAGTTTCTTTTTTTGTTGCCTATTTATAACATGAATGAAATAAATATTGTTCAAAGAATTAATCTGTTTTTTCGTTTTTTCTTTTAATGTGATTTATTTATACTTTAATGTTCTGCTTCTGACCATTACCGACTTATATTTCGCTGTATTTTTCTTCGGAAAAACCGTAAAGAACATCAACATTTCATACAGGGCGTCCTGCGCAGGATAAGTTTATTCACAAGGCAAAATTTATCCGCTTCGGACGTTCTTTTGTAACAAAGTTTTACCCTTGCCTTCCTTCCATGCTTCACTTTTCAGGATGCGCTTTAGTGTCTTTCTTTATTATATTCTTTTACCGATCTTTCAGCAAACGTTTTTAGTATAAATACCTCACGTGTTTTATAATTTCTATTTTAAGATTTACAATGTTAATAAATCTGTTTATATATCAATTTACTCTTCATCCGCATACAAAATAAGATGCGGATTGAAAACAGTATATTTCGTCAAACTTTCATCCGATTCAAAACGGTCGCCAATAGAAACAGATCCATCCGGTCTGGTTTGTTTGGTTTGTGTATTCGAATAAACAAGATGCTTATTCATATCCCATATCAGATGTTCCGTTTCTATTATTTCTTTGGTTTTGAAATTCGTAATCACCACATTGTATTTGGTTTCCATAATTTTTTTATCCTCGTAACTTATTCCGTAACCAGCCGTCAAAGACATTTCTTTTTCTCTGTTTACATCGTATGCGATAATTTCAAGTCCTTCGGGATATTCCAGATACGATTCGGGAATATTGTATTTATTTACCTTTTCAAACAGAAATTCGTTTTTCAATACCCCTGCTTCGCTAAAATACAGATGCATTTTAGTACCTGTTTCCGAAGGAGATTTTTCTTTTACCGTCAACGACTTCACTACAGCAATGTCATTTTTGCAGGCAGAAACAACTACCGACAAAATGACGCTCAACATTACAGCTAACGAGAAAAATAATTTTCTTTGCATTTACCGTATCGTTGTCGTTTCTCCTATCCAACATTCTACTTTATAGGTTTGTCCTTTGGAGAGTCCGTAGTTAAAATAGGACTCGGATTTCGGGAAACGCGCTGTTGCCGCATTTAGGAGCTTCTGTGCTTCTTCTGCTCGTGCAGGGTCGATTGCTTTTGCCTTTGCAAACTTATCCGCAGCCGCCCAATAAGCTGCTCCCGGAACATCTGTCCCGCATGAAGCTGCCGCTGACATATACAGATTTCCAACGAAAATATATACACGTCCGTCGTTAGGACTTAGTTTCAGAATTTTATAAATTGTTTCCCGTGCCGTTGAATATTGGTTCATCTGACGATAACATTCTGCCATCAGCAAATAAGTTTTTATTTTGTCCGCTTCCTTTTCATACATTTCCAATGCCTGATTCAGATAGTTTAAGGCTTCGCTGTGAAGTCCTTTTTTGAATTTGATAAGTCCCATTTGATAGGCAATATTGGCATTGGGCGACAGTTTGTACAGTTCTTCTACAGCAGTATGGAAAACGTCGTTCTCCGTACAGTTCTCTTCTTTGGTAAAGAATTTAATGATCTGTTTTAATGTCCGAAGATCTTTACTTACTTCAAGTTTTTTGGAATAGATTTGTATCAGGACGTCGCAGGTAGCATATTTTGCAAAGCGGATATTCAGATTGTTGTTTACATTTCTCAACTGAACCAATTCATTCGCTGCTTTTGCCGAATCAGCCGCCTGTTTGTCATAGGCGATTTTATAGTCATCCCGTTCCATTCTTCCGCTGTCCAAATCGTCGCGAAGGTTGTATATTTTCCGCATAACCGCTTCCAAATCCAATTCGCCTTTATCTATCATAGCATCCAAAGTTTCGGTAACTTTATCGTAAGCGTCAATCATTACTTCCGTTGTCAGTTTTTCATTCAGCATGTGGACTTCTGCCGTCTTGAAATAGAGATCAAGCACCTGAGGAGAAGTTTCTGTTCCTTCAATGTCAATCGATTGCTCCATATACTGAAGCGCCTTCGTATAATCGGACTGACGATATTTCATCAGATAGATGCCAATTCTGCCCAAGACATATCCCTGATCCTGAGGATAACATTTGATGCGTAATTCAAACAAATCGAACAGTTCCTGAATATAGACTTCTCTTTGTACACTGTCTTGTTTCTCGTTGGAAATCATGTATTCCAGAATAACGGGACCATTGGTGAAAATGTATTTGGATGACATCGGGCAATTTTCTACTACCCATTTCCATGGGATATATGCTTCTTTGTAGTTGTTCTGCTTAAACACTTCACGATACAAAGACAGATTGGTTACGCAACTTACACTGTCTTCACCATATTTTTGGGTTAAATTTTGCGCATGAACCAGCGGTAAAATGACTGTAAATAAAGTAATTACTAAGGTTGCTCTTTTAAAATAAGTTATCATTATTTCCGTTTTTTTATTTTAAATTTAATCTAATTTTCTACGTTGATACCATTTTTCATGGATGCGGATATTTATTGTAGCAGTAAAATAATTTTCCTGAATAAGATTGTTTTTGGTTGTTCCCATTTGTCCATATTCGAGAACGAGACCAAAGGCTGTTTTAGTCTTCTTCAATGGAAATAGAAGTCCAAAATTTATGCCAAAACGGTTCAGATGTTCTCCGTCAAAGACCAAGTGCGTTTGTTCCCAATTTGCTCCCAAGCTAAATGTCATACGTGGAAAAACACTGGAACTTAAATGATTTGGCGTATAACTTCCTCCTATCGAAATCCTGTATACATCCGACAATGAATCTCGAACGTTATCAACCGCATAAGCGCTCCAATTTCTCCATGTAAAATCAAGTCCGACAAAATATTTGTTCCTTTTACTCCATGAAATTCCTCCTCCGATTATTGTCGGCATCTTAAGCGAATGCTTTACGGATGCAGGATCATAGACGGAATCTATTAATGTCGCACTGTAATCTGTTCCCCAATAAGTAGTTATCGATTTTGTTTCGACAGACCGAACAGGAATGGAAGGAGTATAAACAACGCCAATTCCCCATTCTCCTTTGTCTTTAACCGGAATAAAATACTGCATCCCCAAAGTGAGTGCAAAACCTTTCACTTTGTTGGAATTATTTATTTCGGAATTGAAAGAATAGACGTCTTCCCATTCGATGGTACGTTTTTTTGCATTAGTCCCAAACAAAAAAGAAGCATTGAAGCCCAAAGAGAAATTTTTAAACAGTCGAAAAGCATTTCCCCAATATACTTCATTGATGCCGCCCTCGCCCAGATAGGTTAGTGTTTGTGTGAGGGTATCTATGGTTTTTGTTTCCTGAATTGTATAATTCATAATGCTGTAGGGCTGAATACCCAGCGCTGTTTTCCACCATCGCTGAACAGATAATCCGACGGCTAAATAGTCGAACTGCAACGTACTTCCTTTTTGTGTTGTTTCCGAAATAAGCGTATGGTTTTTCCATGAAAACGAGGCGTCTATCAAAAACGACAACGTATCAAAACCGATGTAAGAAGCAGGATTGATAAAGTTAATGGCTGTTGCCGATTGAAAGGTATAGCCCGTGCCTCCCATTGCCGTAACGGCAGCAGCAGTCCGCGTCATCATATCCCCTGTTCCGAAACGGGAATACGGAGAATTTAGATGATTTTGTGCAAAACTTTGCACGAAACCACCTAAAAATAAAACACATATTAATGGAAGACTCTTTCTATTTTTCAACATTATAACGTAATATTAAATCTAACCCGATTATAACCAGATTTGGAAACGTAACGATTTGGTGGTTTATTGTCTTTTCAAATTCTTTTACATTTCCTCCTGTCAGGATAACTTTCAAACGGGGACTTGGATACTTTATTTTATATTGTTTGATTATATAATTGCATTCTGCCGTAATTCCGTTGATAACTCCCGATAAAACAGCTTCTTCGGTAGTTCTCCCTGTGATGAAATTTATATTTTTATAGGCAGTCAGCGGTAATCGGGCAGAAAAACAATGCAACGCCTGAAACCGCATATCCATACCGGGAGAAATTGAACCGCCTAAATACTCGCCTTTGGCAGAAATAAAATCGGAAGTAAGACAAGAGCCTGCCTGCAAAATCAAAACATTGCGGTCAGGAAATAAATTATGCGCAGCTACAGCACATGCTAATCTGTCGCTTCCCAAGGTAGATTTGGTTTTGTATTTGTTTTTCACCTGAATCCTTGTTGTCGGAGAAAGTTTGATAAACCGATATTTGTTTTGCAAGAAATGTTCTATCTCTTCCGTGTCATTAACCACAGATGACAATATGGCATGTCCGATCGGATACATCTTATCTGCAAAAATAATATCCTCCTGTAGAATACGGGGTTGTGTTATCTGAAACCTGATTCCGTCTTCTGCAACAATCGCCATTTTCTGACAGGTATTTCCGAAATCAAGTATCAGGTTCATACGATAGACTTTTGTTTAACTTCGACAATACATTCCGCGAGCAACAGGTCGGACGAAGTGGTTATTTTCAGATTAAGTTCATCGCCTTGCACAAAGTGTAATTCATGTTCTCCAAAGGCTTCCACAACAGAAGCATCATCGGTGAAAGCAGGACAATCTGTTTGCTGATATGCATCTTTGAGTATTTCGCATCGAAACACCTGCGGCGTTTGCACAAAAAGGAAATCGGAACGATCAACCTGCTGATTAGTTTGTCCTGTAATCTTTCTCAAAGTATCTTTTACAGGAATTGCGGCAACGGCGCTGCCTTGTTTTTCGGCATGACTGAAACAGGTCTGGATTAATGTTTTCGGCACAAAAGGTCTTACGGCGTCGTGAATGGCGGCAAGTCCTGTTTCGGGAAGGCAGGCTACCGCATTCTTCACCGACTCAAAACGTGTTTTTCCTCCTGCGACAAGCTGATGAGGAATGTGAAAATCATGTTTGAGTTGCAATTTCTGCCAATAGTCGAAATATTGTTCCGGCAATGTAACGATCATCGTATCGGTAAAATCGGCAAAACAATACATGGTATGCATCAGTATGGGAAGCTCGTTTAAGCACAAAAATTGTTTGGGAACAGTTGTCCCCATTCTGCTTCCTGTTCCTCCGCCTGTAATAATCACAAAATGTTTCATCTGTTTATGTTTTCTGTTTACTTTATTCTCCATTCAGCGCATAAAAACACTGCACCGAACACAGGTGAAAAAGCCGTACTGCTTTTACCTGAAAGCTGTACTGCTTTTCACCAAAACCTGTACTGCTTTTACTCAAAAGCAGTACGGCTTTTCATGTCTTTATCATTTTGTTTATATTCAATGTCTTACAAAATGCGCCCAATGCGATATAAGCATTCCTTTGTGTGTCTAAATTTATCTTTTAGTCATGGGTGTTCCAACGTCTTATCAAATAATTAACATGGCGTCGCCATAGGTAAGGAAATGGTATTTTTCTTCTATGGCGGTTTTGTAGGCTCTCATTACCAGATCGTACCCGCCGTAAGCGCAAACCATCATAAACATGGACGATTGTGTGGGATGAAAATTGGAGATAAATGCGTTGGAAGAAGTAAAGGTATAAGGAGGAAAAATAAATTTATTTGTCCATCCATTGAAAGGCTTGATTAAACCGGAGTTATATACCGACGATTCCAATGCTTTCATGGTAGTTGTACCTACGGCGCAAATTTGTTTTCCTTTTGCTTTTGCCCGATTAATAATATCGGCAGTTTCCTGCGTAATGATCATTTCTTCCGAGTCTATTTTATGCTTTGCCAGATCTTCCACATCGATTGTTTTGAAATTGCCGATGCCTACATGAAGCGTAACGTCTGCAAATCGGACTCCTTTCAGTTCGAAGCGTTTGATTAACAGTTTACTGAAATGCAAACCAGCACTCGGCGCAACGACGGCTCCTTCGTGTCGAGCATAGACTGTCTGATAGCGTTCTTTATCTTCGGGAGCTACGTCGCGTAATCTCAGAATAGACTCAGGCATAGGCGTCTGACCCATAGCAAACAATTTCCGCTTAAATTCCTCATGAGTTCCGTCGTATAAGAAACGCAGGGTTCGTCCGCGTGAAGTGGTATTGTCTATCACTTCTGCAACAAGTTCATCTTCTCCGAAATACAATTTATTACCAATACGTATTTTTCGGGCAGGATCGACCAACACATCCCATAAACGACTTTCTTTATCTAATTCCCTCAGTAAGAAAACGCTTATAGGCGCTGCCGTTTTTTCTTTTTGTCCGCACAACAAAGCGGGAAATACCAATGTATCATTCCTTACTATAACATCATCTTCTTCAAAGTAATCTATAACATCTTTGAATAATTTATGTTCAATGGTATTTGCTTTGCGATCCAGCACCATTAAACGGGATTCGTCACGATTTTCCGCAGGAAACTTGGCAACAAGTTCGGGCGGAACATAATATTTAAATTGGGATAACTTCATGAATCTATATATAATTATTTTATTATCAAATCATTAATCTTTTACAACAATTTCACCTATATCAACTACCAACGAATGAACATCGTCTTTTAGTATATATATGTGAAAAAATTGTCTGAACT
>JAISRU010000213.1 GCA_031273515.1 Bacteroidales bacterium
GCTTGCTTTAATTATTCGTTCAAGTAATGCAACGGGTTTTTGTGTCGGGTGATTTTCGTATTCATCCATTCGATAGCGCACCCTTGCAAATTCCCACACATTGCCCGGCACTTTTTCGGAACTGTAAACCGTAGGAACAGATTTTCTGTAATCGATCAACTTACGTGTAGCGCCTGTTTTTGCCTGTACTAAAATATCATTGGTGTTAAAGGTATAGTTGTTTTTATCTTTAACACAAAACAAAATCGGTTCGTACATTGAGCCGTAGTATTTTTTCGCCTGAACACCCGAACTGTCGTAATACCACACCAAGCGGGAAAGAATGTCTAATCTTTTGCGCAAATAGATATCAAAAAACGGCATAAATTGCGTTGCCGTCATGACATAAAAACTACCTGCAGGCTTTAATTTCAGAATGCACAGATCAAGCCATTGATAACACCAATTCAGATAGTCGTCTTCGGTGTCCCATTTTTCTTTGCGTCCATTGAAATTTTTACCGATATTGTAAGGAGGATCAGCAAAAATCAAGTCTACGGAACTATCCGGTAGCGTTCTTAATCCTTCCAACGCATCGCCATGAATGATTTTATGTTTTTTGTCTTCAAATATTTCCATTTTCTAATTCAGATAATATATTTCGCAAAGATATAACTTTTTCCTGAGATAAGGATTAATTTTTTGTTGTAAGGAAGCAGACACAGGACAAACAACAGCGCTGAAAGAACAGAAAATCATCCTGATATTTAGAATGATGTACAGGCTGTCACATAAATCAAAGTTCAGACAATAATTGTCGCTTTGCATTCCTGTCCACTTGTCTACTCGTCTACTTGTTCACTTGTATACTAATAAATCGTCCGCAGGTAATTTTCAATTTTCAATTTTCAATTCTCAATTAATTTATGTATCTTTGCAGCATTAATTTTAATAACTATTTTAATAACCAAATACAAGAATCATTATGGCACGAATGTTACATCAATATGATTCCACAGCCATGCATTTGCGGCTGGGACGAAGACATGTCCGTCTGTGCGGACGAATACCGGGAGCGGAACAGTTTGCTTCGGCGATACAGCCGAAATTAGACAGTTTGTTCGCCAAAGAACAGGAACGGAAAGCAGAAACAGAAAAACGTGAAAATGCTTACGACGACGTTGTTCTGCACGATACTCAATTAGACGATGCAGTACGTACCGTTTTTGAGCGCGTCAGACAGTACGACCGTGAACATAAAACGCAAACGCTCGAACTGCTGTTTCCGGGAAAGGTTTATTCCGACATCATAAATAAACCATTGTCGGAAGAACCTCATGCAGTTAATAAAATCGTTGTCAAACTCGAAGGCATGGATGCAGGACCGGAATTTAGAGAATTTGCCGACATGCTCAAGCAGAAAACAGAAATTTCTATCGACTCATGGAATCGTTATCAACAAACTGTAATCCGATGCAATGAGTTAACGGCTGCCGAAGAATTGCTTAAATTAGAGGTGCGTCAGCAGTATGAATACAACTGGTTAGACGCCCGCAAAGCTTTTGGCGTGCGTGTCGCCAACAGTATTTTCCCGAAAGTGAACAGAAAAACGCTTATTAACGACAACTCAGACAACGACGCTGACGACGAACAACAATCAACAACAGAACAGTAAACAAAAAAACAGGATGTCGGTAATAAATCTCTGGAAAAACGCTCAAATCTTGGTACGATGTACTTCATGGCGGAAGAAAGTACTCCAAACTATAATTTGAAACACTTTCTTTCGCCATAAACTGCTTCGAATCAAAATTTGAAGGTGTATCTTGCGGAAATAACTGCTTCGAATCAAAATTTGATGCACTTCTCAAGACAGAAAACCATTTCAAATTTGTGTTCGGAGTGATTCATGAGGCAAAGAAGTGTTCCAAATTATGATTTGGAGTACTTCCCAGCGTTGAGAATACTGTCAAATTAAAGTTTTGCCGTTTTCCCAGACAAGAAACACCTTCGTACCGTTTTTTTTCGATAATGTTGCGGCGAAAAACACCTTCGTACCGATTTTGTCCCGATAAAATGCGGCAGAAAACACCTTCGTACCGATTTTGTCCCGATAAATGCGACGGAAAACAATCTCGTACGTTACATTTGCCGTTTTGTTGTGGTCGGATTGTCTGTCGAATTGTGTGTTGAAGCGCTTTTAGAACGCTTACAGAACTTCAAATCCGTATAATTCCGCAAAAATAGATTATATGTTTTAACTATATCGCTAATTGTAAAATAAAATAAAATCAACAAACAAATTAAACCAAATTAAAATGAACAACATGTTTAAAAAATTGTACACCTTTCTTGGCTTTCCCAAGTATCGTTATGGGGATTTAAATACCTCATTCAAATTTCTGCCGTTAAATTGGCTTATTGTCATCTTTGGAGTTTACGTAATTCTAAATCTGATGTTTGGTTCGTGGTTTATGCTCGACAAGACAGAAAAAGCTTCTGTTGAAATGTTCGGAGCCTATTCTCACGAGGTTGGTCCCGGCGGACTGCACTGGAAAATTCCCTTTATCACCAAAATAAGGAAAGTCCCTACGGAAATGCGTCACCGCTGGGAACTTGGATTTCGGACGGAAGAAAACCATTTCAGAGATGTTCCCGCTGAAGCTACAATGCTGACAAAAGGCGGTCATCTGGGGTCTATTTACTGGATATTTCAATACACAGTCAATGACGTCTACAGTTGGTTGTATACGGTAAAAGATCCCGAAGCTGTTCTGGATAAATTAGGACAGGGTTCGATGCGATTGGTATCGGGACAAACCTTGCTGGACGATTTCTTAACAACTCAAAAAATTGAAATCCAAGAGAAAAACAAAAAACTGTTCCAAAATTATTGTACGCTCATCGGCTTGCATACGACAATCAATGAAGTAAAACTTCAGGATTGTGGTCTTCCCAATCAGGATGTTCAGGCAGCATACGATGATGTGATGAACGCAGAAAAAGACAAAGACGCAATGAATCAAAAAGCGCAAGGTTATCATAATGACGTCGTTCCCAAAGCCAGCGGGAAAGCGTCCCAAATCATCAATACTGCCAACGCATACTACACGCAACAGGTAAATGGAGCAAAAGGCGAGGTGGCTTTGTTTATGGGAGTATTGGAAGAATATCGGAAAGATCCGATAACGACAAAAGAAAAACTCTGGTACGAGGCAATGCAGGAAGTATTACCCGAAGCCAAAAAAACGATTATCCAAAATCAGGGACTGTTAAACTTAAAACAATATTAAAAATGAAAAAAATATTTGTAAATACAAAAAGTAACTGGATTGCAACCATCATTGTTGTATTTGTCTTTATTATTGTATCATCCATGTTATTTACCGTAAAAGAATACGAAAAGGCGGCTGCCTTTCAATTCGGTAAATATGCCCGTGAATACAATACGTCGGGACTGAAAATAAAAGCGCCATGGCCCTTTGAAACTGTTTACAAGGTGGATACCCGTTTACAACTCCACTCCGCCCGTGAAATGACCATACAGGAAAAGACAAAGAAAAAATTATTGATCGATTATTTCACGCTCTACCGAATAGAACGTCCGAAAACGTTTTTTACCAAAATCGGCGGAAATATGGAAAAAGCTATTCATCGGTTGGATGACAATACAGGTTCTGATGTTGCAGCCATCATTGGTGAAAGTTCTTTCGACGATATTGTTACGAATAAACGACAGCTTCTTTTGGATACCATTCAGAAGATGTCGAACAGAGGATTGGAAGATATTGATCTGAAAATTTATTTTATGTCATTTAATCGGGTGGAGTTGCCCGATGAAAACAAAGCCGCTGTCTTTCGCGACATGATTAATGATCGCAATAAAATTTCCAGTCAATACCGTTCTGAAGGACAAATGGTTTATGATTCAATCACCTCCAATGCCGATTTTTTAGTTGCTGACATCATTGCAAAAGCAAACAGAATGGCAGATTCTATCAGAGGTCGGGCGGATCAGGAAAGAATTGCAATTCTGAATAAAGGATATGCTCAAAGCGCTCCCCTGTTCAGAATATATAACGAAATCGAAACCTATAAAAAAGCATATACTAAAAATACCGAATGGGTACTCGATGGAAAAAGTCTTCTTTCTCCTCCTAAATAGTCCGAACCGCTGATTAATTAGTGGACAAGTGGACAAGTGAACAAGTGAACAAGTAGACGAGTGGACAAGTAAACAAGTAAATAAGTAAACAAGTAGACGAGTGAGTGTTATTTTCTGCGTAACTCTACCTAATATTCTGCGGGAAACAATAATCGTTGCTTTGCGCTCCTGTTCACTTGTTTACTCGTCCACTCGTTTACTAAAAAAATGTTATCTTTGCCGGAATTGAAAAGTGGAGTTTACATAGTATGATCAAACCATATAAAATACTAATCTTTATTTTGTTAACCTTTTCCCTGTTGGGACTGCTTGGATTTGTTTTTCCGAAAGAAGGCGTTGAAATCGGGACGATTGTATTGTCTTTTCCTTCTCCTGAGTCTGTTTTTACGACGGAAGAAGATCAGACGATAGATATAGAACAAACTCTGGCAACGTTGAAACAGCAGACGGATATTTCTCGGATGCGTTCTCTGGCAGACAGTTTGTTGTTCTATCGAGAATTTATCAGTCAGAATACGGCGAGGTTCTATTTTCCGAATGACAATTATCTCTTTTTCGACAAACTCTTTGCCCGTTTAGAAAAAGCAAAGACAGCGTCGAGGTCGCTCCATATACTGCATTATGGCGACTCCCAAATCGAAATGGACAGAATTTCATCCATCTTCAGACAATATCTGCAAGAGAAGTTCGAAGGAGAAGGCGCTGGCGTCGTTCCGCCGATACAGACTATCCCTACCTTTACCGTCAGACAGTCCTATTCGGGAGCTTTGTCGCGCTATGTGGTCTACGGAGATACCTCTCAACCGCGCGCTTCACACCGAAGATACGGATTGTTGGCTAACTTTGCCCAACTCAACGGTTCGGCAAGCATCACGGTGGGGAGTTCCAACTACAGACAGGCTCAGGAAAAGACAAAACAGTTCAGTCGATTGGCGTTGATAATCGGAAATAATGCGGCAGGATTCAGCGTCGCTTGTCAGTCAAAAGAATACGCTGTGAAAGAAGCGCAAAAGGGGGTCAAGGTGATGACGTGGGATTTCAATACGCCTGTTTCGCAGGTTTCTCTCCGTATGACGGGGAAAGCGGAAATTTACGGCGTCTCCCTCGAAGGGAAATCGGGGATTACGGTCGATAATATTCCGCTAAGAGGCTGTTCGGGAACTATCTTTACGCGCATCGATTCGCTCGTCTTGAAACAGTGCTATGAACAAATGAATGTCTGCATGATTATTCTACAGTTCGGGGGCAATATGATGCCGCAAATTAACAGTCAAAAGGCAATCGACCGCTACATGGAATCCATCACCCGACAAATCAATTATCTGCAACGATTAAATCCATCTGCTCCTGTTCTGTTTATAGGTCCTTCGGATATGTCGAAGCGTGTTAATGGCAAAATGCAGACCTATCCGTATCTGTCGGAATTGAACGACGCTCTGAAAGCTACCGTGCTGAAAAACAATGCCGCCTATTGGGATATGTTCCACGTGATGGGTGGCGAAAACGCAATGCTTGCATGGGTAAAACATGTTCCGGCGTGGGCGGGAAGCGATTACATTCATTTCACGGAAGCGGGCGCCAATCAGATAGCAACCACGCTGTCGGATGCGTTTATGGTTTATTATCAGTTCTATGCTCTGCGGAAAATGGCTAATCCCGAACTGATAGAACGATTTCTAAGACAAAATCAGAAATGAATTTGAGACAATACAGCTATACCTGTTTTGCACTGTTGATCTGTCTTTTCTTCGGGAGAGAAGGTTCACAGGCACAATCTGTTTTTCGGGACATTCCTGATCTTCCTTTTATCAATACGGACGCTTCCGCCGTTTATTTTCCGACAGACGACACGACGGTCTACGACAAACTGTTCCGAAAATTAGACCGACTTCTTCTGGAAGGAAAGGGAAAGGTAAACATTTTGCATATAGGAGGATCGCATATTCAATCGGGGACGCTTTCACATCAGATACGAAGCGACTTGCTGAACGCCTTCCCCGGAACGACAGGCGACAGAGGATTGATATTTCCGTTTTCGGCGGCGAAGACCAACAATCCGCAGAACTACAAAACCACTTATTCCGGCGATTGGCTAACAGTCAAGAATACGCAAAGAAATCCCGGATATCCTTTGGGACTGACAGGAATGTGTATCACCACCTCCGACACCAATGCCACTATCGGCATACGGATGAGAAATACTGCTGATCTTGCTTTTGATTTCAACAAAGTGTATCTTTTGGGCAACTGCGATACGGGCGACGTCCGACCATTGCTGCACATCAGGGACAGCATCATTATTGAAGGTGTTTACGATACGTTGTTATCGGTCTATTGTTTTGAACTGGGAATGTATGTCGATGAGTTTGTGTTGTCTTTTGCTACGAACGATACGCTGGGGTGGACTTTCTCGCTGCGCGGATTTTGGTTGTCTAACGGACTTCCGGGGATAACCTATACCGACGTTGGCGTTAATGGAGCGAATGTATCGTCGTATTTGAAGTGCGTTTATTTGGAACAGGATTTGGCGATTGTCAAGCCGGATTTGTGTATTTTTTCTGTCGGCATAAACGATGCAAGCGGGACAAATTTCGATACATCCTATTTTATGAACAATTACAAAGCGCTGATCCGTCGTATTCGGACGGTTGCGCCTGATTGCGCTATTCTCTTCACGACCAATAACGACAGTTATCAAAAAGTGAACAAGCGATATTACAACAATACCAACGGACTTTTGGCTCGACAGGCTTTTTATTCATTAGCTGCATTTTACAATACGGGCGTATGGGATTTGTTTTCGTGGATGGGCGGTTTGGAGGCGATCAAACAATGGGAAAACAAAAATCTGGCACAGAAAGACAAAGTCCATTTCACCGCGCAGGGATACAGTCTGATAGGCGACTGTATCTACAATGCATTTATTTCGGAATACATCAAATATCTGTACAAAAGTTCGGCTCATGGATTGGAATAATATATCGGATTATCTGTTGGAACTGTTTTCGTTCAACGACAAACGACCTTTATTGTTCACACAGTTCTACTTCTGGGCGTTTTTCGCTTTTGTTTTTGCCGCATTCAGCATGGTTTATAATCGTCGATTGTTGCGCAATACGTTTCTGTTTGCCGTGAGTCTGTTCTTCTATTTCAAGACAAGCGGACTGTTTGTCTTTATTCTGATTTTTTCCACGCTGTCCGATTTCACATTGGGAAAATGTATTCACAGTGCGACAACAATTCCCAAAAAGAAACTGTTTCTGACGATGAGCGTTGTTATCAATCTGTTGGTATTGTCTTATTTCAAATACGCTTATTTCTTTACGGACGTTTACAACAATCTGGTTCATTCCGATATTCAGGTGATGAATTATCTGGCGCTATGGACGAATAATCTGACGGGAAGCGGGTTCACGGTAGACAAAATTGCATTGCCTGTCGGGATTTCTTTCTATACTTTTCAGACAATCAGTTATTCGGTGGACGTCTACAAAAAGAAGGTTCTGCCGGTAAACAATGTGCTGGACTTTGGATTTTATGTAAGTTTCTTTCCGCAGTTAGTAGCCGGACCTATTGTACGCGCCAATGAATTTATTCCGCAACTGTACGAGAAATTCTGTCTTACCCGCAGAGAGTTTGGCATTGCGCTCTTCTGGATATTGAACGGATTGGCAAAAAAGATGATACTGAGTGATTATCTGGCGATTAATTTTATCGACAGAATTTTCACCAATCCGCTGATGTATACAGGATTTGAAAACCTGATGAGTCTTTTTGTTTATTCGTTGCAGGTCTATGCCGATTTCTCAGGATACACCGACATTGC